>JBFLZW010000001.1 GCA_040755755.1 bacterium
TGAGTCTCTTTCAACTTGGCTTACGATTACTCGATCACCTCTTGGATTATGAATTACCTATCCCGGTACTATTTTATTATGCATTTGAGGCACGATTATGAAAATGTGTCCGGTAGTGAGATAGTATCCTTAAATAGTATCCTTATACGGTATTCATCGCTAAAACGTCCTTCATATCATAGAGCCCGGCAGGCTGCCCGGCTACAAACAGGGCTGCCCTGACTGCGCCATAGGCAAAGGTCTGGCGGCTGTGGGCCCGGTGGGTGATCTCGATCCGCTCGCCGTCTCCGGCAAACAGCACCGTATGCTCTCCCACGATATCGCCAGCCCGCACCGCATGGATACCGATTTCTCCGCTGGTTCTCTCACCCGGCAGACCCTCCCGGCCATACCGGGCTGCTTTGGCAAGATCGAGGTTTCGCGCCTTGGCCAGAACCTGAGCCATCTTCATCGCTGTGCCGCTGGGGGCATCCTTTTTCAACCGGTGATGGGTTTCCATGATTTCTATATCGTAACTTTCACCTAAAACCTGAGCAATCTGAGGCAGTACAGTGAATAATAAATTCACCCCTACGCTCATATTCGGAGACTGGACCACCGGAACATGCCCGGCCAGTTTCCTGATTTCGGCCAGCACATCCTCCGGCAGGGCAGTAGTCCCGATGACCATCGGCTTTCGATGCTTCTGGGCTGCCAGGACCATGTTTCTCGTTGATTCAGGCGAAGTGAAGTCAATAATCACCTCCGCTGGGCCGATAATTTCTTCCAGCCGGTCGCTGATTGTGACCTGGAGAGGGCCAACTCCGGCCACTGCTCCGGCATCCTGTCCCACTGATTTATGCCCAGGCTGCTCCAGGGCCCCAGCCAGCCCGATCCCTTCCGTATCATGAATTGCCCGGATAATCAAACCTCCCATCCGGCCCGCTGCACCGCAAACCAGAGCTTTAACCATGCTCCTTTCTCCTTGTTGAGTAGATCTTTAATGGTTTTGTCCCTTTTCATAAAGGACTTTTCCGAATTTATGCGCCGGGTAAATAACAGTACCGATAATGTCTTTGTATACCTCAAATTCATGAGGGGTTTTCACGATTACATCCACCGGAATTAATGAATCAGCAAGTAATTTCCTCACCATGTGGTTTTGCAGACGGGCGGGCAAGTCGCTGTCTTTGATTATCAGAAGATCCAAATCACTTTCCTCTGTAGGTGTTCCATAGGCGTAGGAGCCAAAGAGAATTATTTTTTGCGGGTGGAAATTTTCCACAATCTTATTGGTGATTTCATCTATTTGCTCCTGCGTTATCATGATACACCCGGCAAGCAACTGTGCAGGGCGGGGCTTTCGCCCCACCAAATATCATACTGTCTTTCCTCCAGATAATACTTTTATTCCTGTCCTCCCGGCAGCAATTGATATTTAATCAGCACCTCTTTCAGTTTACTCAGGTTCCATTCGGACATGGAGCAGAGCGGCAGCCGGAATTCTTCCCGGATCATCCCCATCAGCCAGAGAGCTGTCTTGACCGGGATCGGGTTGGTCTCATAAAAGAGGGCCTGAAAGAGCGGATAGAGAGAGAGGTTCAAATCCCGTGCCCGTGCACAGTCTCCCTTGAGGAAGGAATTTACCAGATCGGCCATTCGATCCGGAATAATATTGGCCGCCACGGAGATTACCCCTTTGCCGCCCACGGCTAAAATGGGCAGGGTCAGGGCATCGTCACCGGACAGGACGACCATTTTATCTCCGCATCGCTGGATGATTTCCGTGACCTGGGCCAGAGAGCCGCTGGCTTCCTTGATACCGACAATATTTTTTATCTGGGACAGCCTCTCCACGGTTTTCGGCTCAAGGTTCACACTGGTCCGGCCAGGTACATTGTACAGAATAAGCGGCAGGTCGACAGCTTCAGCCACCGCCTTGTAGTGCCGGTACAATCCTTCCTGGGTGGGCTTGTTATAATAGGGCGTAATCAGCAGGGCTGCATCCGCCCCGGCTGCCTTGGCCTTGCGGGTCAACTGAATGGCCTCTTCCGTGCTGTTGGAGCCGGTACCGGCAATAACCGGGACTCTTCTATGAGCCGCCTCGATAGTCAGCGCCACCACCTGGCTGTGTTCCTCATGACTCAGGGTGGCTGATTCTCCTGTCGTACCACAGGGGATAATGGCTGAGGTTCCCTTTTCAATCTGAAAGGCTACCAGTTCCTGCAATCCTTTCTCATCCACAGCCCCTTTCAGAAAGGGAGTCACGATAGCCACCATTGATCCACTTAACATCTTTTTTCCTCCTGATCGTCTTTGTTTATATCCTACTTGTTTTTTCTCTTAAAACCTTTGCCTGAACCTTTGCCTAACGGTATTTTCTTCGCCTGTTGCTGGTAAGCTAAAATCATCTCGTTGAGAGTATCCTGTACCAGTACCCGACAATCTTCGATGTCTTTCCCTTCAGTAACGATTTCTGGCCACTCAACCAGTTGCCCCATATAACCGGAGTCAATTTTTGTATATTGAGCAGTGTAATTTCGCAGCTTATTGCTCAATGCTCAATTCCTCAAGCCAGAGGTTCCCTTCAGCAATAACGCGGGCTTCGCCCTGCAAGTAGATATTGCCAAATTCACCGGCTGTCTGCTTATAATATACCTTCAATACGCAGCCGCTTCTGGTCACGACGGATACGGGCGAAGCCACCTTGCCAAGGGAGGCACAGATAATGCTTGAGGCAATGGAGCCGGTGCCGCAGGCCAGGGTTTCATCCTCCACACCCCGCTCGTAGGTCCGGATGGCAATTTCCCGGGGGCCAATCACCTGGATAAAGTTTGCATTGGTTCCCTGGGGCTGAAAATGGGCATGATACCGGGTTGCCCGTCCCACGCCGATCACGTCTTCCTGCTCCAGGTCCTCCACCAGGTAAACGGCATGAGGGACTCCGGCTTTCAGGAAGAATACCTGACGATCCTCTCCATTCACCCTGAGCGGGAATGGCGGTGCAGGGTTTAAAACATAATCCATCTTCAGCTTTACCT
The DNA here is from genome assembly GCA_040755755.1 of bacterium. Classification (NCBI taxonomy): domain Bacteria; species bacterium. Next base: position 3,021 of record JBFLZW010000001.1, read on the forward strand.
GGGGGCCATCCACTTCAGCCTCGATCATGCCTGCCTGGGTTTCAAAGGTCATCCGGGCAGGGCATACGCCATTCAGATAGGCAAAACGGGCCAGACAGCGGGCACCGTTGCCGCACATTTCAACCTCCCGGCCATCAGCATTGAAAAACCCCATGCCAAAATCTGCTGCCTGAGACGGGCGCAGAAAAATCACTCCATCCGCACCCAGAGCAATCCGTCTGCGGCAGACTTTCTGCACAAACTCCGAAGCCCCGGCATTATCCAGCAGGTTTTGCCGGTTGTCAATCAGGATAAAATCGTTCCCGCAGGCACTCATTTTAAAAAACCGCAGCGTTTTCGTCATAGCCTTTGTTCCTTCATCAGCCTTTGTTCCTTCTCCGCTACCAGGCGGGAACCACTTCTTTGCGGGTCAGATCATCATAGGTTTCCCGCTCCCGGATGATATACGATTGATCCCCTTTGACCAGCACTTCCGGCACCCGGGGCCGGGAATTATAGTTGCTGGACATGGCAAAGCCATAAGCCCCGGCACTCATGACCGACATCAGCTCACCGGCGAAAAGTTCGGGCAGCTCGCGATCCCGGGCCAGAAAGTCCCCGGATTCACAGATCGGCCCGACCACATCAGCCACCATTTTCGGCCGATCTTCCCTGCGGACCGGCAGTATCTCGTGATAAGCCTTGTAGAGACTGGGGCGGATCAGGTCGTTCATCCCTGCATCCACGATCAGGAAATTCTTGTCATCTTTCCTCTTCACGTACAGCACCTGGGTGACCAGGATACCGGCATTACCGACAATCACCCGGCCCGGCTCCGATATGATCTTGACCCCAAGCCCGTCAATAACCGGAGAGATGGCCTGCAAAAATTCCTGCGGTGATGGGGGAACCTCGTCCCGGTAGGTGATTCCCAGTCCTCCGCCGATATCGATGCAGCGGATACCGATCCCCTCAGCATCGAGCTTTCCGATCAGATCAATGACCTTGACCAGGCTGTCCACAAAGGGAGTAACCTGAGTAATCTGAGAGCCGATATGTACATGGATACCGGCAAGATCGATGTTTTTCAGCGACCTGGCCCGTTTATATTCTTCAAGAGCCTGATGAATGTCAAGGCCGAATTTTTCGCGCCGAAGGCCCGTGGAGATATAGGGATGAGTATCGGCGGCAATGTCCGGATTGACCCGCCAGGCTACGGGAGCTTTCACCCCAAGCTCTCCTGCCACCTGATCCAGAAATTCCAGCTCCGGCCAGGACTCCACATTGAACATCAGAATATTGGATCGAAGGGCGGATTCCATTTCCTGTCGCATCTTGCCAACACCGGCATAGACAATTTTCTCCGGCGCAATACCCGCTTTAAGGGCACGGTGCAATTCTCCTCCGGAAACAATGTCCGCACCGGCACCCAGTTTGCCGAGAAGGTTCAGGATCGCCAGATTGGAATTGGCCTTGACCGCAAAACAGATCAGGTGATCGATATCACCAAAGGCAGAATCGTAGGCCTTGAAATGCCGCTCCAGGGTCTGGTAACTATAGATGTAAACAGGAGTGCCTACCCGATCGATAATCTCCCGGACCGGCAGCCCTTCAGCATAGAGTTCATTGTTAATATACTGAAAGTAATTCACGATAACCTCACTTTATATTTTATTGCTCTGAAAGCCGCAATGGCTGCTGACTGACTTTCGTTGGCTTCAGGATACCGGGGCTTGAGCGGCCCCTTTTTCCCACAGGAAGCGCACGAGAGCACCAGAAGCACGATGAACAATCCACCCAGGCAATCCTTACGAAAGCTTCTCATCCTGCAATACCCTCTCTGCCTGCTCCAGTGCTTCCCTGACCCGGCTTGCGGCAGTGCCGCCCAGGGACTTTTTAGCCTCGACCGAGGCTTGCAGACTCAAAGCCTCAGCCACATCTTCGGTAAAGAAAGAGGAAAATTGCTGCCATTCAGCCAGAGACAATTCTGAAAATTTCCGCTGCTGCTTCAGACAATACGCCACTGCCTGTCCGATGATATGATGTGCCTCGCGGAAAGGAACACCCCGACGCACCAGATAATCAGCCAGATCCGTGGACAGCATCAATTCATCGCCGGCTGCCCGCAGCATGCTTTCCGGCCGGACCGACAGGTTCTCCCATAAGGGAGTGATAACCGAAAAGATCGCTTTTACCGTGTCCACGGTATCGAAGACAGCCTCTTTATCCTCCTGAAGGTCCCGGTTATAGGTCAGGGGCAGGGATTTGAGCAGGGTCAAAAGCCCCATCAGATGGCCATAAATGCGGCCGGTCTTTCCCCGGACCAGCTCCGGCACATCCGGATTCTTTTTCTGGGGCATCAGGCTGCTCCCCGTGCAAAAGGCATCCGGCAGGTCCACAAAGGAAAATTCCGCCGTGGACCAGAGGATCAGCTCTTCACTCATACGGCTGAAGTGCATGGCCAGGAGGGATGCACAGGAGAGAAATTCTATGCAAAAATCCCGGTCACTTACCGTATCAAGGCTGTTTCTGGTGATAGCCGGAAAATCGAGGGCCTGGGCCACAAACTGCCGGTCAATCGGCAGTGTGCTGCCCGCCAGGGCACCTGCCCCCAGGGGGCAGACATTCACCCGCTTCCGGCAATCCCGCAGCCGTGCTTTGTCGCGCTCCAGCATCTCGAAATAGGCAAGCAGATGATGGGAGAATAAAACCGGCTGCGCCCGCTGCAAATGAGTATAGCCCGGCAGAATGACCCCAAGCCACTCGCGGGCCCTGGATACCAGGACCGCCTGGAGGCCTGATGCTGCCTCGATCAACTGCCTGATCTCTTCGCGCAGGTAAAGGCGAAGATCGAGCAGCACCTGATCGTTGCGGCTCCTGGCCGTATGCAGCTTTCCGCCAACCGGCCCGATTTTTTCCAGGAGGCGGCTTTCAATGTTCATGTGAATGTCTTCCAGTTCCGGACGAAAGGAGAATTTCCCCTCTTCGATCTCGGCCCTGATTTCCTGAAGGCCGCTTTGGATTTTCTGTGACTCTTCCGGCCTAATCAGGCCTACGTGCTCCAGCATCCGGCAATGGGCTATGCTTCCCTGGATGTCGTAACTGTAAAGGCGCTGATCGTAGGTCACGGACACGGTAAAGGCTTCCACCGCCCGGTGCGTGGACTCCTGAAACCGCCCGGACCAGGGCTTGCCTGATGATGAGGATTTTGGTTCCTGAGGTGGATGTGACATTGGAGATATGGCCCTTTATATTTGCTCTTTATTATGGGTAATTCCCTGTTAAGTGCACCTCCATTTTAATAAAATACCTGAGTGAGTACAAGGCAAAAATGATGGAAATGTAGAGTCGTCAATTAATGGATTGATTTTCGTTTATTCTCATCATTACTACCCTGCCATCAACCCCTCTTGCAATCGTTTCCTGAATGCGTTATCTTTCATGGTAGAGGCCGCGAGGAATAAATGCCCTACGGAGAGTGACGAAAATGTATGGAGAGTAGAGCGTATGCAGAGTGATGAGAGCAATGATCTTGTTCGGGAAGGAACTACTCCGGAAGGAGGAGAGGGAGTTTCTACTGACTTCTGTTTGATTTTCCCCTGGTGAAATTGGTGGATTACCGGGCAAGGATTAAAGAACTTGAGGCCAGCACTAACCCTTTTGGTATCATTGTCCTGGCTCATCTTCGCAGCCTTGAGACTAAAAAGGATATGATGAGCGGACTATCCTGGAAATTGAGGCTGGTCAAGATGCTCTATGAGAAAGGATACAGCAGGCAGGATATCTTAAATCTATATCGATTTATTGATTGGCTGATGGTACTGCCGGAAGGACTCGCCCTCCGGTTTCACGAACAAATCGAAGCTTATGAGGAGGAAAAGAAGATGGCTTATGTGACTACCGCCGAGAGAATAGGCAGACAACGGGGAATTCAGGAAGGGATTCAACAAGGAATTCAGGAAGGGATTCAGCAGGGCATGCAGAAGGGCATGCAGAAGGGATTAAGGCAGGGGCTGCTCGAGGCTGTTGCCCTGGGGCTGGAATTAAAGTTTGGCGAGGATGGTTTGCGGCTCTCCGGGCGGATTGATCAGATAGACTCGATCGAGCAGTTGGAGAAGATTAAAGAAGGCATCAAAACAGCCGCGAGCTTCCATGAAATCGAATCCCTGATCATGCAAAGCTCAGGAGGCGAGAGCCGGAAAGGGTAAAAAGGATACTGATACCCCTGTTTTTATAGGAGGTGAAAATAATGCAGTGGAAAAAGTGGCTCGAAAACTGGGATATGACATCCCTCAAACTGACAGCACCATTTTTGGAAATGGAATGGCAGCCAAAGGACGAGGATAAAAATGCGGCATGGGAGCTGTATATCGAGTTGCTGACACGAATTGCCACCCAGAGACTTCCGGAAGAGCATGGTAATGAATTGACGGCCCTGAATAGCATTTATTCTCTGTTTGGATTAACGAGAGAAACAATCAAGAGAAATGGGAGACATTGCATTGAATTTGCAAAAATAGCAATTGTTGTCTTGAATCAAAAGATTAGACCATTTACAGCGAAATGGCACCGGCTTGCTGTTCAGGGTGCATTCAATGAAAAAGAGAAGTGCAAAGAATTCAGACGGGATTTGGCAGAGCTTCAGACTGTATTGAGGAATTACACAAAAATGCTGGCTGATATGGCAGGAGTTGAAGATTTAACGTCGTTAGAAGGAAATAACGTCTAATCAGGTACTCCGCCAGTAGGGGCCACAGATGTGGTGGAGGACTTCACCACCCCGATGCGTGCTCCTGAGCCCAGCCCGGACGACCCAGGGTTTTCACGCCGGGTGGGATTTTGGTTCCTGATATGAGCGAATAAAATTTTGACAAAATTTTCCAAGAGAACCGATAGATTTATATACAACCTGCCGACCCTATTACAAATCGGCCCGTACAGATTTTTCTGTTATGCTGGTGACCGTGATGAGCCATGCCACGTGCACGTTGAGCGTGATAGTAATACGGCCAAATTCTGGCTTAATCCTATCAGACTTCAGCATAGTAGGGGCTTCAGCAGAAACGAAATCAACGGGATACAAAAGCTCACTGAGGAAAACAGAGAGCTTTTATTGAGGAGATGGAATGAATATTTTAACGGCTGAAATACAGGCTGCGAGAGCACAGTATATTAGTGTTACCCAAGACACTATAACTATTGACCTTACTGATGGACGCACCATCTCAGTACCCCTTGCCTGGTATCCCCGTCTTTTTCATGGTCAGCCAGAGGAGCGGAATAACTGGCATCTTATAGGGGAGGGAGAGGGTATCCACTGGCCTGATCTTGATGAAGACATTAGCGTTGAGGATGTATTGTTAGGAAAGCCTTCCGGCGAAAGCCAGCTTTCGTTTACCCGATGGCTGGAAGCGCGTTCAAAATGCAATAAGAGCGATCCAATATAACAGAGCAGCACCGCCTGAGTAATCTGCCCCCTCCTTCAAGACATGCGGCCTGCACTTCGCCCAAATGCCCCTTGCTTACACCTGCTCGAAGTATTCCCTGACTCCCAGCTCCATGCTTCGGCCTTGCAGTCCGTAGAGGCCATCCACCGGGTCGTAGTAAAGGATATTATCATGGACCAATTGTCCCAGGACCTCGGCTGGGGCATCCATAAGCTCGCTTGCCCGTACTGCGGGCTTCTCCCTGAACATCCTGAGCAGCGGCTCTCGCCGTTCACGGTCCCGCCGGATAATGTCCACAATCGTAGCCACCCGCTCACGCCTGAGCCTGGCTACTACCTCGGTCAGAGATTTTTGAAAGAGCTGGCCAAGAATAGATTGGATCTCCCAAGGGCTGCCTCCCACCGTGTCCCAGATAATCTCAATCTCATCCTGACTGAGCGTATAGTCTCTGATAGCGCTGTAGCGCTCAAGGTTATTGAGCCACTCATTTACCTGCTCACGATCAAAGTAGTCGAGTTTCAGGAATTCACTGGTTTTACGGAGCGTGCTGTCCACATAGACTTCCTCAATGAAGAAGGCATCAGAGGAGGCAATGATCACCTGGCAGAGGTGATTTTCCTTGGTCATGGCCACAAAGAAATTCATCAACTCATCAATCAGCCTGCGCTGACCATTGGCCATGTATACTTCCCTCAATTTATGGAATTCGTCGATGATGATTACCGGCTGCTTACCCTTTTTAACCAGGGAGGAGAGTTCCTTTTTCATTACCAGGAAGGGGTCTTCTTCCTTTTTTTTCAGCACCTTCTCGGTAAAAGCATCGAGATGGAAAAGGCCAACCAGGCTGTATTTTCGTCTGGTGCCAACCGTAAGACCACTCACCTCTTCTCCTGCCTTGAAGAAAACCTTCAGGAAGTCGTCGTAGTTTTCCAGGAAAATTTCCCGCAGGTTAAGGAACTTGATCTCGTAGCGGCTCTCTTTCTCCATCTCAGCACACAGCCGGTAGAGAAGGGTAGTCTTGCCGGAGGACTTGGAGCCATAGAGGAAAAGAATGGCTTCGGGCCGGGTTTCCAGATAATTCTTCAGCTCTCCCATCTCTCTTTCGCGATCAACGAAGGCTGGTTCTTTCTTGAATTCTAACTCTTTCATCTGAAGTTATTCCACCCCTTTATCAATCACCTTCAGCCTTGACCTGAGCAGCCAGCTTCAGGGGTAATCCCCAGAGTTTGCAGAAATATTCACCGCCCCGGTGATCGAAGATATCTTTCTGGGTGTAGGTGGCAAGGTCTTCACTATAGAGGGAAAAGGGGGATTTTCTTCCCACGCAGGTGCACTGTCCGGGGAGCAGCCTCATCCGGACCTGGCCGCTGACCAGCTCCTGCAGGACCTTTGAAAAAGCATCCAGGGCCCGCCGGAGCTCGGAATGCCACAGGCCATAGTAGACAATTTCCGCATACCGGGTGGCTATTCCCTCCTTGAAGTGCATGGTTTCCCGGTCAAGGACCAAAGACTCCAGTTCTTTATGGGCAGCAAGAAGAATGGTAGCTGCCGGGGCCTCATAGATCTCGCGGGATTTGATGCCTACCAGGCGGTTTTCCACCATGTCGTATCTGCCGATGCCGTATTCTCCTCCGATCCTGTTGAGCTGCTTCACCAGTTCCACCGGACTGAAGGTCTGGCCGTCAATGGCTATTGGCGTTCCGTGGTCGAAGGTCAATTCCAGATACCGTGGAGCAGACGGGGCCTTTGACAGGGATTGGGTGATGAGATAGGCATCTTCGGGAGGCTCGACCCAGGGGTCTTCCAATACCCCGCATTCGATGCTGACGCCCCACAGATTCATGTCAATGCTGTAGGGTTTCTCTTTAGTGGCCGGTACCGGGATGCCATGCTCCTTGGCGTACTGAATTTCCTCTTCACGCGATTTGAACTCCCATCCCCGCACCGGAGCGATGATTTCAAGACGGCTGTCAAGGGCCATAATCGAAACATCGAACCGCACCTGATCATTTCCCTTGCCGGTTGAGCCATGCACCACGGCCCTGGCTCCCTCCCGCCTGGCAACCTCGACGAGTTTTTCGGCAATCAGGGGACGGCCCAAAGCGGTAGCCAGAGGGTACTTCCCCTCATAGACTGCATTGGCCCACAGGGCCGGGAAACAGTAGCGGGTGAGAAATTCCTCACGCAAATCCTCCACATAAACTTTTGAAGCTCCGATCTGGATGCCCTTGTCACGAATTTTGCCAACATCCTCTTCCTGCCCAAGATCTGCAACCAGGGCAATGACTTCTGTCTGGTATTTATCGATCAGCCACCTGATGATGACCGAAGTATCCAATCCGCCTGAATAGGCCAAAACAACCTTATCGATTTTGCTGCTCATAGGGTTTATCAATCCTCACACTCATAAATGGTTTTTTCGGTTTTTTTCTGGTGTGCTTCCCAGGGATGCACCCGCCAGGAGCTTGAGCAGGACAGCCTGCTGCAGGTAAAGGCGATTCTCTGCCTGGTCAAAAACGATTGAATTTCTGCCCTCCAGCACATCTTCCGTGATTTCCTCTCCGCGGTGGGCTGGCAGGCAGTGCATGACCAGGACATCTTTCCGGGCTTTCTTCACCAGGGCCCGGTTGATTTGATAGCCATCAAAAGCCCGCCTTCGCTCTTCCTTTTCCGCTTCCTGCCCCATACTGACCCAGACATCCGTGTACAGGACATCTGCCTGATGGGCCGCTTCCTGCGGATCATGGGTAATCACGATCCGCTTTTTGGCTATGCCCTGCGAGACATCGGCTTCCCTGATCACTTCGGGGTCAGGCTCATATCCGGCCGGGCAGGCAATCCAGAGGTGAAGATTCAGCAGTGCTGCCGCCTGGATCCAGGAATTGGCGACATTATTGCCATCTCCGATGTAGGCAATCTTGAGATCGCTGAAGCTTCCGATTTTTTCCTTTATGGTAAATAGATCGCTCAGAATCTGGCAGGGATGGAATTTGTCGGTCAGCCCATTAATAACCGGAATAGTCGCATAGCGGGCAAGCTCTTCGATTTCCTGCTGCTGAAAGGTCCGGACCAGGACAGCATCGACATAGCCGGAAAGAATGCGCGCCGTATCCATGACCGGCTCTCCCCTGCCTATTTGCAGGTCATTGGCATTCAGGTAGAGAGCATATCCTCCCAGGTGAATCATGCCCACCTCAAACGAGATGCGCGTCCGGGTGGAGGATTTTTGAAAAATCATGGCCAGGGTTTTCCCCTTCAGCGGTGCAAAGTTGATGTCCTGCTGCTTCTTCCGCTTGAGCTTCAAGTCAAAGCTTAAGGCAAGGAGACTCTCAAAATCCTCACGGTTGAGATCTTTCATACTCAATAGGTCTTTGTTCATGAGTCGATTCCCAAGCTGTTATTGACTGACATTATCTGCCTGAGAGAGTACCGCATCCAGGACAGCAAGCCCTTCATCAATCTCTTCCCGGCTGATAACGAGAGGAGGCAGAAAGCGAAGGACATTACCCATGGTGCAATTAATGATCAGGCCCTTTTCAAGGCAAGTGCGGACAATCCGGCTTCCATCTCTATCCAGCTCCATTCCCCACAGGAGCCCTTTTCCCCGCACTTCTTTGATGAAGGGATACTTTCGCTGAAGGCCCTTGATACCCTCACTCAGGTGGTTCCCCGCTTTTTGGCAATTCTCCAGGATCCCGTCCTCCACAATGGCTGAAACCGTGGCTATGCCTGCTGCACAGGAGAGTGGATTACCGCCAAACGTGGTGGCATGACTTCCGGGAACAAAAGCCCGGGCTACCTCATCCCTGGCCAGGATTGCCCCGATCGGCACTCCAGAGCCCAGGGCTTTGGCCATGCTCACAATGTCCGGCTCAAGGTCTGCATGCTGATGGCAGAAAAACCGTCCGGTCCGGCCAATGCCGGTCTGGACCTCATCGAGAATCAGCAAAATCCCCTGCCGGGTGCAAAAATCCCGAAGACCGGCGAGATATTCGATTGTGCCGACATGGACACCGCCCTCTCCCTGGATCGGCTCGATCATCACGGCAATGGTCGCATCATTCGCCGCCTCCCTGACCGCTGCCAGATCATTGAAGGGGACATGCCTGAAACCGGAAAGAAGCGGCTCGAAGCCCTTTTGAACCTTCTCCTGGCCGGTGGCGGTAAGAGTGGCCATAGTCCGTCCGTGAAAGGAGCGATAAGCGGTAATGATCTCACCCTGCTCTATACCCCGCTCTTTCCTGGCATAGATCCGGGCCAGCTTGATGGCCGCCTCGTTTGCTTCGGCTCCGCTGTTGCAGAAAAACATTTTGCCGCTGAATGCCTGCCGGACAATCATCTGCGCCAGTCTGGCCTGCTGGGAAATGGTGAACAGGTTGGATACATGAAGCAGCTTTTCCGCCTGCTCCTGAATAGCCTTGACCACCGACGGATAGCCATATCCCAGGCTGTTTACCCCCAGGCCGCTCACAAAATCCAGGTATTTTCTGCCTTCAGTATCCCACAGCCGGCATCCCTGCCCCCGCTCAAAGACAACCGCCTGCCGATTATAAGTAGGAATGAGGTATTTTTGCGTTAAATTGATAATTTCCTCTGTATCAGGCACGCTCAATTTCCTTTCACGTTCGGGAATGGTAGATCTTTACAGGATGTATCTGCTGAGGTCCTCATCCTTGATAATATCCACCAGCTTATCATTGACATATTTGGCATCGATAACTATTTTCTGCTCTTCCATTTCCGGAGCATGGAATGATATATCTTCCAATACCTTGTCCATTATGGTATGCAATCTCCTGGCCCCGATGTTTTCGCCCTTGTCATTAACCTGGGTGGCCAGAGAGGCGATCGCCTGAATGGCTGATTCCTCGAACACCAGATCGATCCCTTCGGTTTGCAGCAGGGCTTTGTATTGCTTGATCAAAGCATTTTCCGGCTCGGTCAGGATCCGGATAAAATCCTCTTTTCCCAGAGGAGCAAGCTCAACCCGGATCGGAAACCGCCCCTGGAGCTCCGGAATTAAGTCGGAGGGTTTCGAAACGTGAAAAGCCCCGGCGGCAATGAACAGAATATGGTCTGTCTTAACCATGCCGTACTTGGTGGTTACGGTGGTGCCCTCCACGATCGGCAGCAGGTCCCGCTGCACACCCTCACGGGAGACATCCGGCCCGCTCGTGCTCTTTTGACCGGCGATTTTATCGATCTCATCCAGAAAGATGATTCCGGACTGCTCTACCTGGTTGATCGCCTCGGCAATGACCTCATCCATGTCAATCAGCCTCTGGGTTTCATCCTGGAGGATCAGTTTGCGGGCATCCTTGAGCTTCATTTTTCTTTTCTTGACCTTACTGGGGAAGATGCCGGAGAACATCTCCTTGAAATTGATATCCATTTCCTCAAGGCCGACATTGGAAAAGACCTCAATCATGGGCATATTCCGTTCTTTCGACTCAAGCTCAATGACTTTTTCCTCGAATTTTCCAGCCCGCAGCTTCTCCCGTATTTTTTCCCGTGTGCCGGTCATCGAGAATGGAGCACCAGGCACTGAAAAACCCGGACCGGAGGCAGGTAACTCTTCTCCACTCTCAGGAGGAAACTGGCTTTCAGCACCAAATCCCTGGGGCTGAGGCTGCTGGGAAGGGGGGAGAAGAATGTCCAGAAGCCTTTCCTCGACCAGGGCTTCCGCCTTGTCCTTGACCTTGTCCCTGGCTTCAGATTTAACCATATTTACCGCCAGGTGAGTGAGGTCGCGGATCATGGATTCGACATCCCGGCCAACATAGCCGACCTCCGTATATTTGGAAGCCTCAACCTTCAGAAAAGGGGCATTGGCGAGCCGTGACAGTCTTCTGGCAATCTCGGTTTTGCCTACTCCGGTGGGACCAATCATGATAATATTTTTCGGAGCGATTTCATCGCGAAGATCCGGGGCGAGCTGCTGCCTCCGCCATCGGTTGCGCAGGGCAATGGCCACGGCCTTCTTGGCTGATTCCTGCCCGACAATATACTTACCCAGTTCGCTCACGATTTTTCTTGGAGTTAATGCATCTACGCTGAGCTCAATATCCATATTTTTACTTATTCTTCCTTGTTGCGTTTTTCTTAGATTTCCTCAATGGTTAAGAAGCTGTTCGTGTAAATACAAATAGAGCTGGTAATCTTCATGGCCTCCTCGACGATTTGTCTGGCTTCCATATCCGTGTGAAGCAGCAATGCTCTGGCTGCGGCCAAAGCATAAGCTCCCCCTGATCCGATGGCCATAATCCCCTCGGACGGCTCAATCACATCTCCTGACCCGGAAATAATAAAGAAGTGCTCTTTACTGGCCACGGACAGCATTGCCTCCAGCCTTCTCAACACCTTATCCATCCGCCACTCTTTGGCCAGCTCTACCGATGCCTTGGAAAGGTTGCCGCGGTATTCTTCCAGTTTGGCTTCCAGCTTTCCCAGCAGGGCAAAAGCATCCGCCGAGGTTCCGGCAAAACCGGCAACGATGGAATCCTTGTACATCTTGCGCACTTTTTTGGCGTTGGCTTTCATAATGGTCTGGCCGAAAGTCACCTGGCCATCACCAGCCATAACGACTTTTTCATTTCTCCGCACGCACAATATTGTGGTAGATCGTATTATCGGCTCATGCCGTTGCTCTGTCATGATCTTAAATTTCCTGTTTTTATGCTCTTCTATGCTTTAGGATGAGATTTATCATAAACCTGCATGAGGTGATCCAGGCTCAGGTGAGTATATTTCTGGGTGGTCGCAAGGCTGGCATGCCCCAGCATTTCCTGAATGCTCCGCAGGTCGACACCGGCATCGAGCAGATGCGTGGCAAAGGTGTGCCGAAACGAATGCGGACTGGCAGTATCGGATATTCCGTTTTCCCGAAAGTACTTCTTGCAGATTCTGGCCACACTGCGGCTCGATAATCGGGTTCCATATTTGTTAATAAACAGGGGAGTTAAATTTTTTTGTCCCATTTTCTGCTGAAATTCCCGTTTGCACGGGATGTATTCCCGCAGCGAAGATGCAGCCCTGGTTCCCAGCGGGACCACCCGCTCTTTCTTTCCTTTCCCCAGAACCCGGATCATCCGGCTGGCGAAATCAATGTGTTCTTCATTTAAAGCAGTAAGCTCAGACACTCTCAGTCCACAGGCATACAAAACCTCGAAGATGGTTTTATCTCTCAGTTCCCAAAAGCCGGGGGTAAGAGAGTCGAGAAGCCTGAATATTTCATCGATGGTCAGAAAAGAAGGTATCTTCACCCCCACCTTGGGCGATGAGAGAAGCACTACCCTGCTTTCTACCGGCATTCCTTCCCTGATGAGGTATTTATAGAAAGACTTGATAGCCGAGATTTTCCTTACAATGGTGGTTCTGGCAAGCTTTCGGTTGAAAAGCTGGTTCAGATATTCTCTCACCTGCGATAAATCGACTTTCTGAAGCTCTTGGTACAGATTATTGGTATCTTCTCCGTCCTGAATACCCAGAGCATGAAAAAACTGAAGCAGGTCGTTCCGGTAAGCCCGCAGAGTATGATTTGAATAGTTAAGCTCCACTTGGAGATAATTAAGAAATTCTTTCACTTTTCCATTCCAGACCTGGATCAAAAAGAGTTAACAGCTCCTTAGATTATAATCAAAAATTAAAAGTTAGCACTTTTTTTTTAAATTGTCAAGATCAGCAGTGGACTTCAGCGATTCAGAGAGTGGGTCGTCAGAACGAATATTCAGCGACCTGAATATCTATTGGGAAGGAAGTGCCAGACCGTTTCGAGAAGGTTCTGGCGATGGGGCCTGGAGGAGTCTACACCGGGAAAACCTATGGAGACTATCTGGCAGTATCACAGCAGTTTGCCAGGGCCATCTTTGAGGTATATCTGGAAGGCGACGGATCCATCAGGGTAAAGGCGTAATCAATTCCGTATTTCCTCGTCAGTTTATTGATAACCTGTCTTTTAATACTACGAAGAGTTGAATGTTCAACATGTTCGGGGTTAGAGCTCAGAAATGAGGGGAGAACCGAAAGCCTTTATTCTGGCTCCTGACTCCTGGATTCTCAAAAAAATTTTGAATTTTAAGCCACTTACAGTATATTATTTCAAAAGGGGGTGATGTCGAGAGAGGTAATATATGGCCTGGGAACCTTCTTGATGAATATCCCCGGCTCCTTCCTGACTACCGAATTAATAACCGCTGACCATCGGTCGATGTAACTTTAACTTGATTGATTAACCAGGAAATGGTGGAGGAGAAGCTATGAGAGACCTTAGCATGAAAAAGCTTTTCTCGATTTTGCTGGCAGCGTTCTGCATTCTTGTTTCGGCAGCAGGACTTGCCTCAGGGGCAGGACTGGCTGGCAGTGCCTGGCCTTGCAGAGGGCATGACGCCCGGCACACGGGGTGCAGTTCATATCGTGGATCACAAAGCGGCAGCGTAAAATGGAGTTATGAGGTCGGCAAGTGGATAGATTCTTCACCCTCTCTTGGTGCTGACGGTACGGTCTATGCGGGAAGTAATGATGGCAGAATCTATGCTCTCGATCCCAATGGCAAACTCAAGTGGGGCTTCCAGACCGTATCGAGTGTCAGCTCTTCACCCGCCGCAGCCGATGATGGCACGGTCTATGCCGGAAGTAATGACGGCAAAATTTATGCCCTCGATCCCAACGGCAGCCAGAAATGGGTCTATCGGACCGGAGGAGGAGTCCACTCCTCACCGGCTGTGGGCACTGACGGCACGATCTATGCCGGGAGCCTTGATTATAAGCTCTACGCCTTGAAACCGGATGGCACCCTGAAATGGAGCTATCCGACCGAAGGGGGAATCCATTCCTCACCGGCTGTCGGTCCTGATGGCACCATCTATGTCGGGAGTTATGACTATAGGCTGTATGCTGTTAATCCTGATGGTACCCTGAAATGGCGCTTTCCGACATCGTTTTATGTCTGCTCTTCACCCGCTGTCGGTGCTGATGGCACGATTTACGTCGGAGGCGGATGGTGGGGAGATGGAAAGGCGGACGGCAAAATCTATGCCATAAGGCCTGATGGCACTTCAAAATGGAGCTACCCGACTGGGGCTGATGTTTATTCCTCACCGGCCATCGGTCCTGACGGCACCATCTATGTCGGGAGCAATGATGGTCAGGTCTATGCCTTACGGCCTGACGGCACACTCAAGTGGGCCTGCAAAACCGGCGGTCCGGTCCATTCTTCACCGGCCGTTGGTGCAGACGGCACGGTTTATGTCGGCAGCGACGATGACAAAGTTTATGCCTTGAATCCTGAAGATGGCAGCGTCAAATGGAGCCACCAGACCGGCGGCGATATCTATTCCTCGCCAGCTATCGGTGCTGAGGGTGTGGTTTACATCGGCAGCCGGGATGGCAGGTTGTACGCCTTCGGCGACACTGTCTGCATGAGCAGCGCTCAGTGCGCCAGCGGGGAGTATTGCCGGAAAGAGGAAGGAATGTGTAATCAGTTGGGAATTTGCGCTCCCAGACCGCAAGAGTGCATCACGCTCTCCGATCCGGTCTGCGGGTGTGATGGTCATCCCTATTCCAGTTCCTGCGAGGCGGCTCAGCAGGGGGTGAGTGTGAATTATCGGGGAGCATGCTCATCGGGTGCTCCTTTCGACGCAACGCAAAGCCCCTGGCCGGTCAAGGGATACGATATCCGGCGCAGCGGCCAGAGCCCCTACCTCGGAGCCCAGACAAATAATCTCAAATGGAGCTCCCAGGCAGTCTACTCGATCGATTCTTCCCCGGCCATAGGAGCTGACGGCACGATCTATGCCGGAAGTTATGACGGGAAGGTTTATGCTTTTGACCCCAATAACGGCAGCCAGAAATGGGGCCTTCAGACCGGGGGCAGGATCATTTCTTCACCGGCCATAGCTGCCGATGGCACGATCTATGTCGGAACCGAGCATGGCCGGGTTTATGCCGTAAATCCCAACGGCAGCCAGAAGTGGGTATATTCCCTGCTTCCTCCCTATATCTCCCAACCGGGGCCTGCCATTTACTCCTCACCAGTTATCGGCGCTGACGGCACGGTCTATGTCGGGACCGGAGATGGCAAGGTTCTGGCCCTGAATCCGGACAGCAGTCTGAAGTGGTCGTTCAAGGCCGGTGACAAGGTCGATTCTTCCCCGGCCATAGGAGCTGACGACACGATCTATGTCGGCAGCTATGACCGCAGGCTCTATGCTCTGAAACCTGAGGACGGAACCCCGAAGTGGAGCTTTCTGGCCGGGGACCGGATCAGTTCCTCGCCAGCCGTCGGGACTGATGGAACAATCTATATCGGCAGCCTGGATGGCAGGTTTTACGCTGTCAGCCCGCAAAATGGCAGCCAGAAATGGGTTGTTCAGACCGGCGGAGGGATCTATTCCTCGCCAGCCATTGCTTCTGACGGGACAATTTACTTTGGAAGCAGCGACAGCAAGGTTTATGCTCTCCGGCCAAATGGCAGTCTGAAATGGAGTCATGCTGTCGGAGGCGCTGTCGATTCCTCCCCGGCCCTTGGATCTGACGGCACGGTGTATATCGGCTGCCGGGACGGCAATATCTTTGCACTCAACCCGCAGGATGGCAGCCAGAAATGGAGCTATCAGACCGGCGATACGGTCTTTTCCTCCCCGGCCATTGATGCCGATGGCACGGTCTATATCGGCAGCCGGGATGGCAGGCTCTATGCCTTCGGCAATCCATCCTGCACGGACAATACGCAGTGCTCATTTGGGGAGTATTGCCAGGTGAAAAGCGGCACCTGCCAGGGGAAGGGAACCTGTACCCGTCTGCCCTCTGCATGCCCTGAGTATTACGCTCCGGTCTGCGGATGCGACGGTGTGACCTATTCCAATTCATGCGAGGCGGCTGCCAGGGGAGTGAGCGTGGCCTCCGAGGGAGAGTGTTCGGCCTCCTCCTCCGGCGGGCTGGCCAAAAGCGCCTGGCCCGCCAAGGGGTATGATACCCGGCGCACCGGTCAGAGCCCCTATTCCGCTGCCCAGACCAACACCCTCAAATGGAGTCGCCCGACCGGCTACCAGGTTGATTCCTCACCAGCCATAGGGATTGACGGCACCATCTATGTGGGAAGCTCCGATGGAAAGATTTATGCTCTCGATCCCAACGGCAGCCAAAAGTGGGGCTATCAGACCGGGGGCAGGGTCATCTCCTCACCAGCCATAGCTGCTGACGGCACGGTCTATGTCGGCAGTGAAAACGGCCGGCTTTATGCCATGAATCCCAACGGCACCCAAAAGTGGGTTTACACCGTCCCCCCGACATCCGCCTACCAGCCGAACCCGCCGATTTACTCCTCCCCGGCCATTGGTGCTGACGGCACGGTCTATATCGGATGCACGGACGGCAGGATGCTGGCTGTCAATCCGGATGGCAAACAGAAGTGGACCTACAAGGCCGCAGACAGAATCGATTCTCCGCCAGCTATCGGCAGTGACGGCACGGTCTATGCCGGAAGCCATGACTGCAAACTCTATGCCTTCAGGCCTGAAGATGGCGGCCTGAAGTGGAGCTCTCCAACCGGGGACCGGATCACGTCCTCTCCAGCCATAGGGAGTGATGGAACGATCTATATCGGAAATTACGACGCCAGGGTCTATGCTTTTAATCCGGATGGCACCCTCAAGTGGACAAGCCGGACAGGATCATGGATATACTCCTCACCGGCCATCAGTGCTGACGGAACTATTTATATCGGCAGCACTGACGGCGCACTCTATGCGCTTTCCCCCCAGAACGGCGCCATCAAATGGATATATCAGACCGAAGGGCCGATTGCCTCGACTGCGGCCATTGGAGCTGACGGCACCATTTATTTCGGCAGCCATGATGACACTGTCTACGCGCTTAAGCCCGATGGCAGCCTGAAGTGGAAATACAAGACCGGGGATGATATCTATTCTTCGCCAGCCATAGGCTCTGACGGCACGGTTTATATCGGCAGCCGGGACACCAGAATCTATGCCTTCTCCGGCACCAGGGGATGCATCAATAATAGCCATTGCTCAGCCGGGGAGTTTTGTCTGAAAGAGGCGGGACAATGTGACCAGTCGGGAGTCTGCACTGCCCGGCCCCAGAATTGTATCATGCTGTATGATCCGGTCTGCGGATGCGACGGCCAGACGTATGGAAATTCCTGTGTAGCCCAGAGTCAGGGTATCAGCATAGATTACCGGGGAGCTTGCGCAGTCACTCAGACCGAAGAGTGTGATGGTCTTGACAATGACAAGGACGGACGGATTGACGAGGACCTCACGAGGCCATGCTCCACGGCTTGCGGCACAGGGACGGAAATTTGTCAGGCAGGCCAGTGGATTGGCTGTACCGCTCCGCAGCTTCAAACCTTTTATGCTGATGCTGACGGAGATGGCTACGGCAATGCATCCCGGAGCGTGCAGAACTGTGCTGCCGCTAACGGCTATGTTCTCGACAGGACTGATTGTGACGACAACGACAGAACCGTTCATCCCAATGCACAGGAAATCTCCTGTAACGGCAGGGATGATGACTGCCTGGGCGGGGACAACTGCGGCTACCAGCAATGCACGGAGCAGAATTCAGGAATGCTGGACATTGAAGGGACCAGGGGAACCATGGGGCAGGATGTCAGGATCCCGGTGAGGATCCAATCCGCACCTTCCGAGGTTTACTCCTTTGGTTTTGATGTGGTTTTTGAAGCGAGCGTTCTGGAATATACAAGCTTCGAAAAAGGCACCCTGACTGCTCAGGCCACCTATCTGGATGCCCCCCTGGCAGGCACCGGCAGGATACGGGTAGGTGGATTATTTACCGGCCAGGCCATTCCGAAAGGAGCGAGCGGCCCGGTAATCTGGTTGAAATTCCGGGTAAAAGGCGGCCAGCAAAACGAGTGTTACCCGGTCAGACTGGATACCGTAAAAGACGGTTTTGCTCAATTTTCCAGAACCGATGGATGTTTCTGCATTGCCAAAAAATGCACCGGCGACCTTACCGGAGATGGAGAGATTACCCCGGCGGATGCTCTACTGGCTTTTCGATGCTACCTTGGAACTGCTGGATCCGGTTCCTGTTCTGAATGCACCGACGTGAATGAAGATGGCGACACTACTCCAGCCGATGCTCTCTGTTTATTCCAGAAATACCTGGGAAAACCCACACCTACCTGCCCTGGCCTTAATTGATGGTAATAACTCACTCCACCCTCTTCCCCTTTTGGGGAAGAGGGTGGAGTGAAAAGAGGGAATATTTTTGACTTCTTGCCGAAATATAGGATATACTATAATAGTAGCCAGCAAGGAGAAGAACGCCATGCCAGAAGAAAAACCGGAACACGAATACTTCGATAAATACCTCGACGCCCGGTTCACTCATATTGATGCTACCATCCAAGCAGTTAATACTACTATGAGTGACCTGAAAACTCAATTCCTTACCCTTGAGAACAAATTCGATGATTTCAAGAAGGAAATTAAAGAAGAGAACCGGGCCACCCGCTGGTGGGTAGTAGGTACCGGCATGAGCGTAATTTTTGGCATCGCCGCCATATTCTTCTATTTCGCCCAAGTGCAGACATCCTGGATGCAGCAGGTTATGTCCTTCGCCATACAGGCAATAAAATAGGCTCAAAGGGCAAGCTCGGATCACTGTCTGAGTTTATTATCACCTCGACTCGCTCCACGCCTGGCGTACAAGAGGTATGTCCCTCCCTTTTCTCATATTCATGGTACTTGACTTTATAAGACGTTACCACTATCCTGTTTGTATAATCTTAATAAAGGCTTGGATATGCCAATAGTTAACAGCGAAAACAGCCTTAAGGATATTAATCTTCGTGAAGAAGAAGAAAGCATATTGCGAGAATTAAAGAAAGAACTTCATGGATTAGCAGGTAATTCTTTGGAAGGATTATTTCTTTATGGATCAAAAGCACGAGGGGATTTTAGTGACCAGTCTGATATTGATATAATGATTATTGTCCGAGGTCTGACAAGAGAATTAAAAGATAAAATACTTACCAGGATTGCTGACCTTGAATTTGAGTATCTTACCCCTCTATCAGCCATTGTGATCTTAAAAGAGGACTTTGACAACCTTAAAAAAAAGGAAAGAAGATTAGCGCTTGATATTGAAAAAGAGGGGATTGCCCTCTGAGGGTTTCTCAATATGACGGAAGAAAATCAAAAGATAAATATTCGAGAAGAGGTTGAAAGAGCGGATCAGACAATAAAGGCTGCCCGCCTTTTATATGAAAACGGTTTTTTTAATGATGCAATTTCGAGGTTATATTATTTTCTCCTCTATTACATAAGGGCATTACTTTTAACAAAGGGATTAGAGCCCAAAAGTCACGAAGGAGCATTGAGGCTTTTTAGTCTTCATTTTGTAAGAACAGGCTTTTTCAAGACCGAGTCTTCTCATATATTTTCAAAGATGATGAAATATCGAGAGGAAGCGGATTACAACCCTTCTTATCTATTCACAAAGGAAGACTTCATTACCTTTTCAAAAGAATCTGAAGAATTAACTGCCAGGATCAGAGATTACCTGAAAAAAGAAGGATACCTTTGATTACCCAGGCTTTGCAAGGGATGGAACATGGATCACTGCCTGAATCTCCTCCCCACTTGATTGGCCAGAAGATCAAACTCCCGCATGACCGTATCCATGCCGATGGATCTCATCATGTCAGCGGGTCCCTCCCGCATGCCCAGCACTTCCCTCATCCCTGCATTCAGCTCTTTCTCGGAAGAGACGTTCCGCGATACACTGTGCAAAAAGCCATTGAACAGCGCATAAAGAAGCCTTTTCTGGATCATTGATTCAGAAGCGTCCTGTTCTGAGGCCTGGAACGAATGTTTTTGATACGGGTTCAGGTAAAATTCGCGGGAATCATCTTCCATTTTCTCTCCATGATAGACAAAGAGTCCTCTTCCGCAGTCTCTTCCCATCCGCTCCTGCAGGATGAGTTTATAGAGCAGATCGGGTATGGGCATGCCACTTTTACGCACCTTGACCGTTATCTCGGCGGTTTCAATGATCAGCTTGCTTCCAATGATATCCGTCGATTCGCAGGGTCCGACCCGGAAGAAATTCAGGGCTGCCTTATCAATTTGCGAAGGAGCAGCCAGCCCCTGTTCGAGCATGTAGTATCCTTCGAAAAAATGGTAGGATAAAATATCATTGATGCCGGAAGCGGGAGCATCATTAATAATGATCGGCATCTTGCCAAGCTCACGAGCGAATGATGTAAGGAAATTTACTGTCTCGCCGGATACCCCGTCCCATTTAATGACCTCGATGAGATTTACCAGCGGAATAGGGTAAAAAAAATGGAACCCGCAAAAGCGCTCGCCATGATCAAGCTCTCTGGCCAGTTGGTTGATGGACAGAGAAGATGTGTTGGTAAGCAGCAGGGCCGATGGAGAAAGGATTGACTCCAGCCGTTTGAGCATACTCACTTTCTCATGAAAATCTTCAGCGATGGATTCAACGACCAGATCGCATCCTCTCAGGCTCTCGAGACGATCGGTAAAGGTGAGTGTGGATAATTTTTCCTGAAACTGGTCCTGATCGATTATTTCATTCTTCAAAGCTCTCCTGAGCTTTCGCTCGATCTGGATTTTAGATTCCCGGACAATCTCGCTCTTTCGCATCCAGACAATGATTTCATGGTCAAGCGAAGAGAAGAGATTGAAAATGCCCTTTCCCATTTTGCCGTAGCCTACAAGCCCTATTTTCATTTACGGTTTTCCCTCGTGAAAAGTATAAACTTTGAAGTTTTGATTGATATACCTGGACATCTTGGCCAGGGACTCTCCCGGCCCTGCCTCATAACCTTCTCCAATGTCATAGTGATTGACCAGCTCATTTATCAGGCTTCCCCACCGTACCGGAGAATAGAGATTTCTGACTATCTCATGGGTAATGGCATTCCTGCCGATCAGGCTCATGTCAAGAGGAGACAGTATCCTGCAGTGCGGCTCGAAGATCTCGCAGCTATCGAGGAAGGTGGAGAGCTTGCCGATGTTTCCCTGTAAAAAGGAGGTATGATACCCGAATTTCGTGTTAATCTGGATGGTCTTTAAGGCACCGAGCTTTCCCGCCAGGTCCAGACCCTTTCCTATGGCCTGATGCTCACCAACGATAACAAAGCTTCGCTCACCGTTCAGACAGGCAATTTCAAGAAAATGGTCGATCTTGTTGAAAATAAGGTCGATTATCTCCTGCTGGGTAAGCCCGATAACCACTCCCATCCCAAACTTCCGTTTCCTTGACGTATAAACCTGTTTTACCACCTTGAAAGCCTCTCTGAGGATCAGGAGCCCTGTTTCAAAGCTGTACGCTCCGGCAGCATAGAGAGCGCTGTAAATACCCAGGCTGTAGCCTGAGACCATTGCCGGGACGATATGCCGGTTTTGATAAAGGTCACAAATCGAGCAGCAGATTGTGTAGATAACCATCTGATTATGCAATTCACTGCCGGCTCCGGCACCAGCCTCGGCAAGGTTAAGCCGGTACCCCAGTTTATATACTTTAGCAAGGTTCTCTCTGAAGGTATCCTCCCGGCCTATTTTCTGCAGGGTTTCCCGGTAATCAATATCATTTCCCGGAAAGAGAAAAGCTGCCTTGGTATCTGGTTCCATACTATTCCCCTTTAGAATGAATGGCACTTACATAAGAATTAGTAATTCTCCCGCAGAGACGCTGAGACGCAGAGGATATCATTGAAAAGTAAAAGTAAAATAAGTTCCTCCTTGTGCCTTTTTACTTTTTGCTTGCTTCCAGGCCGTTGACACATCGATATATCCCGACTTTCATCAGGACCTTGCCGGATTGGTTGTTCTCTGCGTCTCTGCGTCTCTGCGGGAGATCTTTTTTCCCTGTGTGCTTTGTGTTCTCTCTATATTATAAGCTTGGCTTATGTAAGTGCCATTCCCTTTAGAATACATACCGAATACTGATCCATGTCCGATCGTTTTTTTCAAACTGCCTGAAAACCGATTCATCATTTCCCCAAATGAAATCAAGTCCCAGCTTGAATTCCAGCACATCATAGGGGCTGTATTGATATTCCAGTCGCAGGATATCATTCGATGTCTTTTCGAATGACCACAGATTGCCGATCTCAAAACTTGAAGAGCTGGTCAAAGTAGAGCTTAGCCGTGAGAAGAGCGAATTTTCAAAAATACGGACAAAGTCGAGAATGAGCAGATCTTCATTGACCGGTTTGTCAATCTCGGCACAATTCATATACTCACTGCTCACTTTAACGTCTTTACAAAACCACCCATCGAAGGTATAGTTCAAGCCCAGCAGATATTGAACGAACCGGCCATAAACTTCCTTCCGATCCATATCATGATACGTCGCTCCTCCGTGGAGCTCCACCCGGTCGGCCACAGTCGTTGACCATTCGATTGCCATGAGGTTCATCTTCCGGTATTTCTCCACCAGACCGGCAGAGCCAGAGCCAAAGAATCCGGCAGGAGCAAGTCGCGGAGCAGGAGCGATCATCATGCCGGGAGCGACAAAGAGATCGGATGAGTTTATGTGCAGCGGTCGAGGATTGAGCAGCAGCGTTGGCAAATCTTCCGCTCTTCTCATATAGATCATATCTATGTCCAGATTTTTCAGATAAAGGGAGTATCTGGAGGCATAGCTCTCGATTTCGGGTATCTCTTCTTCAATCTGCATATCCCGGTCAAACGCTGCCCACCGGGAGCCGGAAAGATAAATCCTGCTCCGGGTAAAGGATGGTATATAGCAGGCTTCCAGTTGTGAATTCCTGGTGAAGGAGAGCTTGAATCCGCCTAAAAAAACACCCATTTTTTCATTATCAAGAAAGTCTGTGTAATCCTTCGGATTTATTCTGTCAGCAGGATTAAAATGGTCACTCTTCCCCCAGGCAAGTATTCTCCTGCCGCAATAAAAATCAAACCATCCCAGCCGATACTCGATGAATCCCTCATGAAGGTCGAACATCCTTCTATGTTGCCCGTTATCTTCAAGGCCATCGATGGCATCCTCTGATCTCTTATCAGTATCCGCTTGAAAACGGCTGGATAATCTGAAAGATAACCGTCTGAACAGGGTCTGGCTGTACGCCAGGTCAATTCTGGTCTCCGCACTGGTATTCTTCTCTTCCCTGCCGACCCTGGGGTTAGCTGCAAAGTAGGCATAAGCCCTTCCCAGCGTATTGACATCGAACGATCCCAAAGCCCCCTCCAGGCACCGGGCATCTTGAGGGTGACTGAGGAAGAGAAAAATCGCACTCCACACAATGATGATGGTTTTTGTTTTGCTGTTCATTCTTTGGTAAGGAGTCAGAATTCAGGAGTCAGGAGTCAGAATAAATGTCTTTTGCTTTCATTCTGAATTCTGAATTCTGACTCCTGACTCCTGTCTCCTGTCTCCTTAATATTCTTTCGTCAACTCACGCTGGGTGAAAATCGAATCCTCCAGGGTATCACTGGTTACCCGCTTTTTGACCACGAGAATGGTACACTGATTTTCCCTGACCTTAACCATTTCCTCCCTGTTTGCCCGCCAGCAGTTACCCTTGACATTGGCTAAATCAGAGGCCACCCATTTTTTGAAGAACTTCCCATCCCGGTCGTAATGGTGAATCTCCACCGGAGTATAGACATCCTTCCTGATAAAGATGACCCGCTCTTTATAGCCGCTGCTTTTTGCCCTTCTCTCCAAAGGCATCGCTCTGACGACAAAACAGTCGTGGTTATCGATTTTCTTCTCACCCTGAAACTCGTACTTGAAATCGTCGATATTTTCGGCGCTCAAATCCTCAAAGGTATAATCGGTTCCCACAAACTCGCTGGTCTTGGCGGCGGCTGCTATCCGCTTGCTTTTGCGCAGGATAGGCAGGTACAGCCACTGGTCGTCTTCCTCGCCGGACTCACGCTCCAGGGAGAGCAGGCTGGTATTTCTCACCATCTGAGGGCTGGTAAAGCGCATCAGATTCCTGCGCTTTCCGCTTCTGCCATATTCATTCCAGACCTCGAGGGTTCTCTCCCTTTCCTTGCCTGCCGGGTCACGGATAATCATATTCATCTGGATATGCTCAGCCACTGACTTGGCCCTTCTTTCCACTTCCTCCATAATCGAGCGTCCCTTTTTGAAAGCATCCTGCTGGTCAGCATTTCCCTTCGGCTGTCCCCATACTATCGGAGCGGGGTCTACTGTCAGGCAGAGGAGCAGGGAAATGACAATCAAAACAATCGAAAAAGAACTGACCATGCCTGCCGCTGTCTTATTCATTGGCCATGATCCTCTCTTTTGCCGAATAAAAGCTGCAAATATCCGACAGGTTTTTTCTCTTCTTTTTCAGTGCGGTATTGTTACCATCGAGCGGATAGCCGATGGGCAGGTAGGCTATAAGTTCTCCCCTCAGGCCAAACTTTTCCGCGCACTTTTCGGAACCACTCAGACTGGCCATGAGCCAGACCATCCCCAGGCCCAGAGAGTGAGCCATAAGCCACATATTCTGCACAGCGCAGCCGATGGATACCAGTTCCGCCCGTTCATAGTTGCGGCTGAAATTCTCTCCTATCAATCCCTCGATTTTTTTTAGCCGGCTTGAAAAATGCTTCATATTCCAGGCAGTAATGATATGAGGGGCCTGGGCGGTGATCTGGGCGGATTGGAAAATAATGTCCCTGTACCCTGGCACGATCAGGCTTTGTGCTTCCTCGGAGAGAAGCTCGGATATCAGTTTTGTGTCCTGTCCGGTAAATATGGAGAAGTACCACGGCTGGCTGTTGGTCGGCGAGGGAGACATCCGGCCGGCATCGATCACCTGGTACAGAAGCTCTTCAGGAACCGGTTTATCCGAAAATTTCCTGATGCTGCTGCGGCTGTAGATAATCTCTTTCAGGCTTATTGCATCTTCGGTTTTCATGGGTATCGCTCCAGCACCAGTGAACAATTATGTCCGCCGAATCCAAATGAATTGCTCATGGCCGCCTCCAGATTTTTAACCTCTCTGGCTTCGTTCGGTACATAATCCAGATCGCATTCAGGATCCGGCTCCTCATGGTTGATCGTTGGCGGGATAATTCCCTGAGAGAGAGAAAGGGCAGTAGCCGCGCATTCAAGAACTCCGGCAGCTCCGATGGTATGACCGATCATGGATTTTTGGGAACTGACAGCCAGCCGGAAGGCATCTTCCCCAAAAACCATTTTTATGGCTATGGTTTCACACAGGTCATTATGGTGGGTGGACGTGCCATGAGCATTGATATAGCCGATCCTGGCCTTGTGAACTTTCGAATCCTGCAGGGCCAGAGACATGGTTTTGGCCATTTCCCTGCCGCTTGGCTCAGGAGACATGATGTTGAAGGCCTCCGAGGTCACTCCATGGCCGGAGATCACGGCGTAAATCCTGGCTCCTCTCCGGCAGGCCTTTTCCAGCCCCTCCAGGATGAGGGAACATCCGCCGTTGGCCAGAACGAATCCTCCCCTTTTCCGGTCAAACGGACGGCTTGCCTTTTCGGGGAATTCATTTTCCTCGGACAGGGCGTGCAACTGGTTGAAGCCATTGATACTTTTTGGGGTCAGCATGGTATCGACACCGACAGCTACCGCCATATCTCCCTTGCCTGAGCGCAGATAATCACAGGCGGCCGCTATGGCGTGACCGCCGGAAGCACAGGCAGTCGAGACATTGTATGAAGGTCCCTTGAAGCCGTATTTGATCGATATCCAGGCGGAGATGGCATTAACCATCGTCTGTAAGACCATGAATCTGTTATCTGCGTCCGCATCCTGCGGCTCTTTTCCATCCTCAAAGCTTGCTCCACCCGATCCGGTAATGACTGCACAGCGGTAAGGATCGAGTTTTTCCATTTCCAGCCCGCTATCCGCTATGGCTTCCTTCGCGCTGAGTAATCCTATCCGCGTAGCCGCGGTCGTTTGCTTGCGAAGCCTCTTGGGAAATTCCTTCTCTTCCAGCTCATAGTATTCCAGGGGAAGCTCGCCGCCTATTTTGGTTATGCAGCCGGAGGTATCAAACGAGGTAATCCGCTTGATACCCGGCTTGCCTGCAACCAAGTTTTTCCAGCATTGTGATGTAGTTATCCCCACCGGGCAGATCATTCCAATGCCGGTAATAGCTACTGCCTTGTCGCTTATCCCGCTCATGCCAATTCGACTCCTCCGGCCAGTTCTTCCCCTTCAGTCTCCTCTTCTTTCCTGGCGATCAGATCTTCTCCCCGCTCGATAATGTCATAAACGGCATTAGCTACCTCTCTTACGGTATATACCGGATGGGCGAGTATGTATTGACCGATGACTCTGACTTCGAGGCTGAATTTGTATTTCTTCTTGAACTCCTCGATCATCTCCAGATAAATGAGCGAGTCCCCTCCCAGATCATCAATGATTCTCGTTTCCGGGTTGATCTTGTCCAAAGCCACTCCCAGCTCCTCAGACAGAATTTCTCTCACCTCTTCATAAATAGTCTTTTTCTCCTCATCGCTCAGTATTTTCTGCATCTCTTCCTCTCCTCACCTGGGCACGATAACCCAAAAGCTCTATATAAAATTTTCTCATTAATCGTTTTTGGTAAACCTTCTCTTGAGTAATTCCCCCACTTTAATGAAAGATTCCCGGAGAAACAACTTGGCCATAAGCTGCTGAGCAAGCGAATGAGAATGAAAGTGCCGGTACAGGTCACCAATCCTCTGGTAAAATTTATCTTCAGGCATGGCCGTCGGGAGAACCGCGTTGGTCAGGGTATAGTAGTCCAGGTCCCTGATGATGATCCGGTCTTTCATCCGCTCGTACAACGCGGTCCCCGGCATGGGGGTCAGTACCGAGAATCCCGGGCTTTCGATTTTGTTTTCTTCCACGTACTTCCTGAGATTGTCAAAGTTTTTTTCCTGGTAATCAGGGGAAATAATAAAATCCCCAATAACAATGATGCCATTATCGTGGAGTATCCTGATGGCCTCGGTGTTGATCTTCAGGGATGTCCTTTTGTTAAAATCCGTAAGGTGCTCATCGCTGATTTCCTCAAGACCGACGACCACCAGCTTCAATCCGGCTTTCCGCCACAGGCTGATGAGCTGCGGGAAGTTTACGATCGTATCCGCCCGCGCATCGGCAATAAACACCTTGTTGATACCCTGCTGCATGATCAGCGAGGCAATCCGCTCGGCCCTTTTTTTATCCCCAAAGGTATTGGCATCAACCAGCCGGATAAAGAAATCGTCATTCGACAGCTCGATGTCCCTGACCACCGCCTCCGGACTTCTGGCCAGATACTGCCCCTGGGTGCTTTTCCACAGGCAGCAGAAATTACATTTATTCGTACATCCATAGGCTGTATCCACTGCCCCGATGGTTATCTTTGCATTGTCCAGGCGGTAGTAGGGCCGGTATTTCCTGACCAGCTCTTTATTGGGGGGAACATCGTCCACGAGGTCATCGGCGAGGAATTTGCGGTGGGAGATCTGGAATTTCCCGTCGGGGAAGCTTCCCACCCCCGGTATCTTTCTGACATCTTTCTTCTCCCGAATTCCCCTGACCAGGTCCGAGAAGGTCTTTTTCCCTAATCCCACAACAACATAGTCTACCGAAGGGTGATTGAAAAACTCCGGATCATTGCTCGCATGTACGCCGCCGACCACGGTAGTAATTCCGGAATCATACTCTTTGGTCTGTTTCATAAGCTGCAGGGCGGTCTGGGCCTCACAGGTCATGCAGGTTATCCCGACGAGGTCCGGTTGAAATTCCGACAGTTTCCTCTCATAGGAGGTGCTGTCTGCCTTCATATCGAAAATCTCAACCGTCTCCGATCCGACCACACCGGCAAGAAGCTCAAGCGACAGGGGCTCCTGCTTGAATACCTGGCGAATGATATCTACGCCATACTTTTCGATAATGATATTCTTTCCGCTATTCGGCGGGTTGACGAGTAATATCCTCAAGGCCGCTCCTTTTGGCTGCAAAACAGATATTGACAAAGCTATCGATTACTGCACTGATATTTTCCTGTTCACTTTTATTCCCGGAATTCCTGATAAGCCGGATGACATCCCGCAGGCGGTTTCGATCCGCCATGAGCAATGTCCTGGCCAGGCCAAGGACATGGCGCATAAAGTCCTCTCTGGGCAGGACCCTGTTGACGAGGTTGATCCGCAGGGCTTCGGAAGCTGAAATGACATCCCCCAGGGCAATCATCTCAAAGGCCTTGGCCTGTCCGACAGCTTTTGTCAGGCGGTGGACTCCCCCCAGTCCGGGGATAATACCCACCGATAATTCCGGAAGTCCCAGACGGGCCTTTTCCGAGCACAATCTCAGGTGACACACCAGGGCCAGTTCCAGCCCCCCTCCAAGGCAGTGACCATTGATGGCCGCAATCACAGGCTTTTCCAGACTCTCGATAAAGGCATAAACCTTATTGGTAAAAGCCAGATGCTCCCTCAGCACCTGAGGATCGCTGCAAGCCCGGATGAGACCAAGGTCAAACCCCTTGGAGAACCAGTTCCCCCGGCCGGTAAAGATGATAAGATCAACGTCCGGTGACAAGAACAGGTATCGGCAGGTATTAAGCTCCAGAAAAAGCTCGTTGTTCAGCTTGTTCTCCGGCGGATTGCTGAGGGTAACGATGAGAATCCGATCTTCCTGGGCCAATTCCAAAAACTTCTTCTGTTGGACGGGCATTTTCACTCCTGATAGTCCCAAAAGTAATAAATTGCTTTATCCGGTGTAACTACTTAGGTTCAAAGGCTGAGCAGTTATGATTTTATACATAATTAACCAACGGATTATTATTCGGCATTATCAAGGAAACTCAGCTCATTTGACACAAGTTCAACAGAGCAAAAGCTCCATCAGGAATTGCATCCTACTGCTTCACTCCCCCGATATGGCATACCGGCCCGTTCTCCGAGATCGAGATAAACCCGATGTCTGCCTGGCGAACAATGCGGGCAAGCTCATGCCGATCAAGGAAATCCCTGCTCCCGATCCAGTACACAAGGACGGTCCAGATGGAAGATCCATCGACCAGGGAAACTTCCTCTCTTATATCCCTAAATGACACCCGCCCATTACCGTCATAGATAGCCAGGGTGCCGCCGGGTTTCAGGACGCGGCATGATTCGTGGAGCCCTCGTAACGGGTCCCGCCAATGGTGCAGAGAACCAAAGCTTATGACCATATCAAAGCTGTTGTCGGCATAGCTCAGCTTATGTACATCCTGAACCTGCGGGTCGATTTTTCCGCTCAGACCATGCTGCTCGGCCTTACGCCGGGCGCGGGCCACCAGGTCCTGCGAGATGTCTGCGGTCACGATCCTGGTAAGGTGTGGATACCGCCTGGCCAGGGCGATAGCCAGCCTGCCGTCTGCTCCTCCAATGTCAAGGAGTGTACTGGCATGCTGCGGAACGGCTATTTTGCGGGCAGCCTGCGCATAGGCAGGCTCCATCAACCGTGCAAAAAACCTGCTGTAGACTGCGCTCATCGGCCAGTGAAATTCGCGGGGTTCCATCAATCCCCTCCTCTCTTTATCCATCCTTCATGGGTCCACTCATTCATCAACCACTCATTCATTGATCCTGTTTCTCATCGTCCCGGTTATATCGATGCTGCTGGCGTACCTGATGCAATACCAGGCCACGCCTGCCATCAGAACGATCATCGGAATAAATATCTTCAGGTAATCCACCAGCCTGATCTGAAGATGAAGGACGATTGAGGCTTGGGCGATTTTGCAGCAGAAAAATTTTATTATCAGGATACTGATGGGAATCGCTGCCGTAATCACGATGATCACAATAGCCAGGACTTCCCAGAAGATCATCAGGCCGATTTCCCTCTGTCCGAATCCGTTGGCCAGGAGAACAGCATACTCACTCTTTCGGTAAATGGTATTGAGGTAAAGATTGACAAAAATAATGCATATTGACAGCACAAGGCTCAACAGGCTATAGGTGTGGATAAAGGTCGAAATTTTCTTCATGTTGATATGAAAGGTCTTTCGGGCATCGTCCTTGCGGACGATGTAGCCGACAAAATCCAGCTTCTGCAGACTGCTCCTGATCTTTTCAAAGGGTAAATCAAGGGCAAGGAAAACCCCTGCGAACCGGTCCCTGTTTTCACTGATGTCCTGGGCAAATCCAGCCGGTACAAAAGCCTGTCCCAAGGTAAAGTTATTCATGATTCCAACGAGCTTACAATTCGCTTTCCTCCGGTTTCCCGCCCATACTTCCACCTGATCACCCACTTTCAAGCCATACTTGTCCCTCATCTCCATATTCAGGATAATTTCCCTGGCATCGTTGGATGAAAAAAATCCTCCCTCGATGATATCCGGCCTGATGAGAGAATGCTCTCCGGCGATACCGACTAGCTGGTAAGGCTCTCTTTTCCGGCCAATGTGCAGGGTAACCAGTTCCTTCCGGAACGGGCTGACCCGCGATATTCCCTGAATCTGTTTGATCCTGTCTATTCTTTGTCCTTCCACCAGGCCGGTAAAGGGGATGAACAGGTCCCATTTTTCCAGTCTGAAAAAATCGTCAATGGTCCGGTAAATCGAGACATTAGCGGTCAACAGCGACTCGGCAAGGGCAATACCGAGAACGATACTGAAAGCGGACAGGAGAAAAAATAGTTTTCTCCTCCACAGGTTGCGCATTCCCATTTTGAGAATGGAGCCCCGCTCAAGCACCGGATTCCCCTGACAGGTCACCGGAACGGGGCCGGTTGTGTCGGCCTTTGTCTTTCTCCTGAAGGACCATGGTTTTTCCATGGTTCTTCCCAGCATCTCGGCGATGCTCAACCTGCGGATCTGCATCAGGGAAAAACCGGCAGCTATCATGGGCGCTCCAAGGCTGAAGAGAAAGGCGATCAGGAAAGATTTCCCGTTATAATAGCGGAATACGAGCGGAAGGCCGGTTCCGGATGCATAACTGGTAACATTGATATCAGCCATAAAGTTTGATCCTGCGCAGCCGATAAGATACCCGATGAGCCCCAGCAGGGCCGCTGCACCCAGGTAAGCACTGACGAGCTGAAAAGAATTGAACCCACAGGCCAGTAAAGTTCCCAATTGAGTCATTTCCTGCTGAATCATCCGGCTGAGCGAGAAAAAGAGAATCAGGAAAGAAACCAGAATGAATATCCCGACAATGGCAGGCAGGACCATGAAAAATGACCGCATGTCACGTTCGATTACCTTGACACTGAAAAGATCGCTCTGCAAAAGCACACTGTCCAGCGCAAGGCCATGCCTGGTGAGCAGTTGACTGAACGCTCTCCTGATATCCCGAATATCGGCTCCCCGGGAGCAGGTCAGCGAGAAATTGTTGTATATCCGGTAGCCGAAAAGCTCCTTGATCATGCCCATCGGTATATAGGCGATACCCAGGGAATTCTTGACCGGCATATAGTAGTCCGGATTGGCGGCAGTCAGCAGATGTTCCGCGTTGACCACAAGCCCGCTGACGGTAAGCTCGGAAAAAAAACCCTGCACTCCCAGGGTGATCTTATCGCCGACCTTATACCCGCGCTCTCTGGCAAAGGTATAATCGAGGAGAACACAGTGGCAGTCTTTGCCCTGGAAATACGAGCCCTTCATGATTTTCAGGCTGTTGACCTGCGGCTCTTTCTCTTCATCGAGGACCACGAGCAGGGTAGCAATCAGCTCATCGTTTTTGGCCTCGATGCTTCCGGGGAGAATGAGCCGCTTTTCCAGGCGTTCGATGCCTGCAATCCGCTCGTGCGGTCTGCATGGCAATTCATCTTCGGTGGCAGGAATAAAATTGAACTGGAGGTCGGAAAGATGCATCTCCCGGTACAGCCTGGCACAGGTTTCATTGATGCTCTGCAGCGAGGTATGGGTTCCCGTGTGAATGGCTACACTGATGGCAATAGTCAGGATGATGGCCATGGTCCGGTATTTTATCCGCCAGAAATCTTTCACTATCTTGCCGAAGATTCTTTTGGGAAACATCATGCCAGACCTTCACCATGAAATCCGTCCAGGCTGTTTTCAACGATCCTCCCGTTTCGGATAACGATAACCTGGTCAGCCAGGCTGACTGCCTTCTCGTTATGGGTAGCCAGGATAAAGGAAGTCCCGTTTTTCGAGGCCATTCCCCGGATCAGGTCCATGATTACCTCATGATTAGCCTCATCCAGGTTTCCGGTAGGCTCGTCGGCGAGGACCATAACCGGATTTTTAACCAGGGCCCTGGCTATAGCCACCCTCTGCTGCTCTCCTCCTGAAAGCTGATAGGGAAACCGGCAGGCTTTATCCGCCATGTTCACGGTTTTCAGGTAATGCATGCAGCGCTCCCGCTTTTCCTTCTTACTGCCGGAACTCAGATCCAGAATAATCTCCAGGTTTTCCAGGGCAGTCAAGGTTGGCAGCAGATTATAAAACTGGAATATGAATCCGATCTTTTCCCTGCGGTAGAAGGTGAGCTGCCGGGGATCGTGAAAGGGTATTTCCTTCCCTTCAAAGAAGATCCTGCCTTTGCTGGGAAAGTCCAGCCCTCCGATGAGATTGAGCAGGGTGGTTTTGCCGCATCCCGAAGAGCCCAGAACAACTGCCAGACCTCCCCGGATGGAAAGAGTTAAGTCATGCAGCACCTTTACTTCTACCTCTCCTCCCTGGTATGACTTGGACACGTTCTCGAGATTTACCATGCACTCCTCTTTCAGTACGGGTGAACCGGCTTTAATCCGGTCGCTCTTATGGGAAAGACGACACGGCAGTGTTGTATTTCTCCCGCAGAGACGCTGAGACGCAGAGGATATTATTTTCAGTCATTCTCTGCGCCTCTGCGCCTCTGCGGGAGATCATTCTTCTATCCTTAATCAGTGTACTCCAGGATGAATCCTGCCTGCATCCATTTGCTCGATTCAGTCACCAGGCTCATCAGAAGATCACCCCGCTCCAGTTTCTGCTCCTGGCTATGCTCCTGGAAAAACTCATCAAGGGCGATTAAAATAGCAGGCGCTCCCTGATACCCCCTGTCCCCCAGCTTGGTATAGAAATTCACCTGCGGTACCTTATAGGTTTTTTTCAGACCGGCGATGATGAGATCCATAAAGTGCCTGGTTGGGATATTGGCCAGGAAGTATTTCACCCTGTTCATATCCAGGCCGGTTCTGGCCAGCATATTATCCATCCCCTTCTTGCACAGGGATGGGGCTACCTTGGCCACATTGGTGATGTTCTGGGTCAAATGGTGCCAGCCATGTTCATAGGCCTCCAGCGGCTGAGCCCGGTGGCCGCCAAAAAGGGCGTACATGTCAGGGCCTAAACCGGCCCCCACCGATTCCAGATAGGTATCCACAACCCTGAGATTAATCCCCCCCGGATTCTTTTTGTTGCTCAACACCACTGCACCGGCCCCATCGCAGAGAAACCAGCGCAGGATAACCTGATCCCTCTCAAGGATTTTCTGGTTGTAGTGCCTGGCGGACAAAAATGGAGAAGATAACTGAGAGCTCATGAGCAAGGCACTCTGATAGCGGCCATTGGCGATTAAATCCGTCCCGACCTGCAGGGCCTTATAGATTGAGGTGCAATTGGAATGAATGGACATCTCGGCACAATAGGGGATATTGAGCTTGTCCTGAATCAGGGTGCTGGTAGGCGGAGCAACCTGCTCCATCATGGCACCGCCGTAAATGAGAAGGTTAATGTCCGAGGCTTTCATCCCGGCCATGTCCAGAGCTTTTCTGGCAGACTTGACACACATGGAAACATTATCTTCAGTCGGCTTTTTCGTTACCGGATCAATGGCATAGTGGAAGTACTCCATACCCAGCATTTCCTTCATGGTAGGCTGTACCTTTTTGATCCACTTCATGAGTTTCGGGGGGGCATCGGTGATTTCACCCAGAACACCATCAATACGGTCAAACGGGATCTTGTCCCCTGGCGAAAACGAGCCTATGCCGGTAATGTAAACATCGGTTCCTCTCTGATTCATGACAATATATGCCTCCACTAATTTTCTATCGCACTATCGCAATAATGATAAATCTCCTGAGAAAGAGAGTACCAGTATTCTCGTAACTTACCTGGTTCAACTGGCTCAGTAGTGATTTAACTGTACCCGCAACTTAACTGCTTGAGTAACTAAAAACGGCGCGTCTTAGGCAGCATGTTTTTCTGCCTGATGTTAAACGTCTGCTGCCTGATGCCTGGTTCATATGAGAGTCTAACTCTTGATTTACAAAAAATTGCCTATATTTTTAATAAAAACTTATCGTCTGAAACATTAAAAATGTATTAGCAGTTTACTGATAAGGGGTAAAAATATTGGAAGGTTTATGCCCTCTGACTCCTGCCCCTGCAATCCGGCATTCCAATTGCATTTCCTCTCCGCGGAGATGTAGTTTCAGGTTTTCAGGTTGGCTCAGGAAAGGCAGAGGTTGCGGGAGAGATCTTCGAAAGAAATCCTGTAAAGAGAGATGAACAAGAAGGCTGCACGGCCGCTTGAATGCTCTAAGTATCCCATTGTTTCAAGGAGAGAATTTCATCATGAGAGAAGAGAACTCCGCCTTCCTGATGTCTCCGTCTGTCCGGATGACCATTTCATTCACCCTCCTTTTTCTTGCTGTTCTGCTCCCGGCCACGCGGCAGAGTCAGGCAGCGATCATCTACCCGTATGGCATTCGAATATTGCAGCCCCGCTATACAATCAATGGGGTCAGGCCGATAACCGCACCTCAGGAAGTGCTGATAAAATTTAGACCAGGGGTGATAAATAATCAGATCCTGGCTGTCCTCATCCGCTATCAGCTCACGGAGATTTCCTTCAGCCCCTATTCGGGGATCAGAAGATGCCTTCTCCCTGCTCAGATTCCGATCAACCAGGCCGTCTCTTCCCTGCGGGCAGAACCCTCGATCCTGTATGCGGAGCCGAATTGGCTGGGATATGCTCACCTTATTCCCAATGATCCTTTTCTGCCCTACCAGTGGCACCTGCCCATGATGAACATCAATGCCGCCTGGGACATCAGCATCGGCGGAGGGGTTGTGGTGGCGGAGCTGGATACCGGGGTGTCTTTTGAAAACTTCGATATTTACGGACTGGCTCCTGACCTGGCCGGGACCAGTTTTGTGCCGGGTTATGATTTCGTGAACGACGACCCCAACCCGGATGATGACGAGGGACATGGAACCCACATCGCCGGAACCATAGCCCAGACAACCGGCAACGGCCTGGGGTGCGCGGGAGGAGCGTTCGGAGCCACCATCATGCCGGTAAAGGTCATGGACAGCACCGGAAGCGGGACCCTGACCGACATCGTGGACGGGATCTACTATGCAGCCAATAATGGAGCGAAAATTATCAACATGAGCCTTGGGTTTGGTGACAATCCCACCCTGGCGCTGGAAGATGCGGTGAATTATGCTTACGATAGCGGCTGTCTGCTGATTTGCTCCGCCGGGAACGCCGGGACCAATACGCCAAACTACCCGGCATCCTATCCGGCTTGCATATCAGTCAGTGGAGTCCGGTATGACCTTACCCTGGGCAGTTATTCCAATTACGGTCTGGATATCGATCTGTGTGCTCCGGGAGGGGATTTGACCCTGGATCAAAACCTGGACGGCTACCCGGACGGCATCCTGCAGCAGTCCCACGACGGCACCAATTTCACGAACTTCGGGTTTTACATGGGCAGGGGAACCTCATGGGCTGCGGCTAATGTCACTGCCGTGGCTGCCCTGGTTATTTCGGCAAGCGGGGGAATCCTTGCTCCGGCTGATGTAAGGTCGATCCTGGAAACCACGGCCCGTGATCTGGGGACTGCCGGATGGGATGAGTACTTCGGCTGGGGGCTGGTGGATGCATATGCTGCTGTCAATGCGGCTGTGGCTGCCGCAGCTTCAGCTCAGGTGCTGGGAGCCCGTATTCCGTTTACCCTGAGAGCTCCGGCAACTTCACTTTTGACTGCCGCTGCCCCCTGGATATCAGCGAACAGCCTGGCGAACCGGCAATGGCAGCTTCAGCAGGCTCTCCAGCAAGGGATCCAGCAGGCAGGCCAATGGCCCTGGCAGGTGAATCAGCAGCAAGGGGGCTGGGGGATATCTTCGGGGACTTCTTCCGCGGCAGCCCGGTTCGAGGCTTCGTCCTCCCTGGCCGCGGCCCAGATCCTTGGACTTTCGGACTGGCTCTTTCCGCTGAGCATGACCGGAGTAGGAGGCCTTACGAATGCCGGTGCAGGTTCACTTTTCCTGAATTCAGCAGGCAGTCAATCGCAGAATCAATCCCGGTCCTCTTCGGCCAGCCAGCTCTGGGGGAGTCAGGGGATATTTTCCCCCTTGTCCTGGTCCCCCTTATCCTGGCCGCTCGGTTATTCCGCTGCTCAAAGTTATCAGGCAATCGATTCGATTTTCTGGCCTCTTGCGCCTGGTCAGGGCCTGGCCCTCATTCCGGCTCAAGGGTATGCAAGGCTCTTTTAGGGGAGAAACCTTCCCCGTTGCCTGTTATCAGCAAAAATGCTATCATAAGAGCATGAAAATCGATATTAAAAACCTTACGTTTCCGGAACTTGAGCAGCTTTTGGCAGACATTGGAGAAAAGCCCTATCATGCCCGGCAGATCGCCCTGTGGATTTACCAGCGGGGTGCGGTGGATTTTGCGGCCATGACGGACCTTTCCAAGTCCTGCCGCCATAAACTGGAGGAAGGGTATTATATTTCCGAGCTTCCCCTGGTTGAGGTCAGAACAGGGGAAGATGGCTGCTCCAAGTACGTTTTTCGCCTGCCGGAAGGCCTGGATATCGAGAGCGTGCTCATTCCGGATCAGGAGCGCCTGACCCTGTGCATTTCCACCCAACTGGGATGCAGGCAGGGCTGCCGCTTTTGTCTTACCAGCCGGATGGGATTTATCCGCAATCTCCTGCCTCATGAAATCTGTGACCAGGTGCTTCAGGTAAAAAAGCGCCTTCCCGACGACCGGAGAACCCTGAACATCGTCCTGATGGGCATGGGAGAGCCGCTGGACAATTATCAGAATACCGTTGCAGCCATACGTCTTTTGACTTCTCCTTTCGGGCTGAACATATCCCCGCGCCACATAACGCTGTCTACGGCTGGCCTGGTGAGGGAGTTGTATCAGCTGCACAGGGAGAAGCTGGGCATCAATCTGGCTGTCTCGATCAATGCTCCCTCTGACGAAATCCGCAGCAGGTTGATGCCGATCAACCGGCACTATAACCTTGAAGCTCTCGTGCAGGCGCTCAGGGATTTTCCCCTCCCGGCCCGCAGGAGGTTTACCATCGAGTATATCCTTATCGGCGGGGTGAACGACTCAGCCGAAGCAGCGCGGCAACTGTGCCGGATGCTGCGGGGAATCCCCTGCAAAGTCAATCTGATCCCCTACAACCCCAACCCCTTTCTCACCTTCCGGGAATGCCCGGAAGCCAGTCTGGAACAGTTCCAGCAGATTCTGGTTCAGCATCACCTGACGGTTACGGTCCGAAGAAGCAGAGGCCGGGATATCGGGGCAGCCTGCGGTCAGTTGGGCTATGTCCGCTATCGTGCCCATTGCGCTGAATCAGAGAAAAAAACCTGCATCTCGTAACCGGGCAGAGAAACTCAGCCGAAATTTGGAATTCCGGATCTTAAAATCTGGAATTATGGCCTGGATTGTATGGCCTGGAGAGTGAAGGAAATGACTTGCTGTATCCCAAGAGGTTTGGATCTGAGCGAGGGAAAAGAAAATGGCAGCGAACGGGAAAATTAAAAAAGGCCCGCTTCATCAGAATATTCACCTGAATGAAGCGGGCCTTCCGGTTTTATTGTGCAGGGTTAGATCAGGATTAGATCACAGTTCCCCCGATTAACGAGCCGTTGGTGGAAGCGGTACTGGTGTCGGTTGTACTGCTGCTGCCAGTCCCCGGAATAAAGAGCGAGGGGAAAAACTGACTATAGAGAGAGCCGATCCCTAAACTCGATGCGATCTGGAGGAACGGTACCTGGTACTGGATGCCGCCAGGTGTGGTAATAGTATAGTACAGGTTCTGAATGCCGAAGGGGCTGCCGAGAGAACCCAGCCCTCCAAGACCGTAGGAACCCAAAGATGAACCAAGCCCTCCGTACAACCCTCCCAGGCTGGCCAGACTGCTCAATCCTCCAAGTCCCCCCAGGCTCCCAAGGGTGCTCACCCCCCCAAGGCTTCCCAGGGCTCCAAGGCTTCCGAGACCACCGTATAACCCCGCGGCCGCCAGGCTATAGGCAGCGTACGGCAGCAGTCCATAGCCGATGCCGAGGCCATAAACCGACCCGCCATATCCCCCATAAAGCCCGCCATATGTCCCGTAACCAGCATAGTAGAGCGGAGAATAGCCTCCGTAGTAGGAACTGGCACCTCCGTAATAGCTGCTGCCGTAAAGGCTGCTATAGCTGGAGCTGGATGGATAGCCGTAGCTTCCATAGGTGCTGCCATAGGAAGAGTAGGCTGTTGAAGGATAGGTGCTGTAGGAGGAATAGGCCAAGGGAGTATAACTCGAAGTCGGATAGGAATAAGCGCTGCCATAGGCACTGGTGCCTGTATAAGGTGATGTATAGTATGAATAAGCCGGTGACAGTCCACATAACCACATTGTCAGCAGAAAAACGAGTACCATCCCGCCAGCCACTGAGGTGAGCTTCAAAAACCAGTTTTTTTTCATGTTCTTAGCCTTCTATAGAGTGTTAAAGAGAACACAATATACACAAGAGACACAATAGACAGATTGAGCCGCATCAATCAGGGAACGTATGTAAACGCACACAGAGGAATACGCCTCAGCAGGCTTGCATACTTCAGCCTGTCAGCCTGATATGCCAGGTGCTGAAAATCAGCACACAGAAACCTGAATACCGTAAGAATAAGAATGAGACCGAGAAAGAGAGACAAGCCCATCCGGGGCCCGCTGGTGCCTGGATAGAGTACTTTGGTATGACATGGTTGATCAATCACCCCCCCGAAATAATAAGGCCATGAGAAAATGGCTCCGGGAAAGAATCAGTGCCGGATATTCTCAATGGCAAATTGAATTTCCTTGCTTATGATAGCTGCAAACCCTGTGCCATGCCTGGCCGGGGGCATCCGGCAGGCATGGCGGGAATTATCAGGGCGGATATGGATAACCGTAAATGCAGGACAAGGTGCTCATGAATGCAGGGCGGGGAAGAGTGGTCATTAATCTCCATTACTGGAGAGGGTGACTATGACATATTTAGCACAAAGAGGCTCTACTATGAATAAATATTCATAGTATGCAATAAGTTTCAACATGCAGGCGACGCCTAACGCACCGCAACCTACGGCATCACAAATATATGGCCAGAGTGGAAAATTTTATTACCTGAAAAAGGTGTATATAATGTCCGCATATTCGGTTCTGTAGCGCGGGGTGAGGCAGGGCCGGGAAGTGATGGGGATGTCCTTGTGGAATTGGAATCCGGACGCAGTCTCTTCGATCTTGGTGGTTTCTTAATGGATATGCAAGACCTTCTGGGCTGCAAAGTAGACGTGGTGACCGAGAAGGGTCTGCACTGGTACATACATGACCGGGTAATCAAAGAAGCAGTACAGCATCCATATCTATGAGTGTATCACCCGCATTGAGGGGTATATCATGGGGGGTAAAGATGAGTTTATGGCTTCCACACTCCTTCAAGATGCCGTAATACGTAATCTTCAAATCATGGCCGAGTCCACCCAGTGAATTTCGGACTCCCTGAAGTCCTCACATCCTGATGTGCCGTGGCGAGATATCTCTGGTTTTCGGAACATGTTAGTACATGATTACCTGGGTCTGGACCCCGAATATATCTGGCAGATTGTTGAAAAACATCTGCCTCTACTCAAGCAGCGAATTATGATGACGATAGTTAAAAAATGATAAAGTATATCTGCCCCCTACTGCTCCAGCCCCCCCTGCTGCATCTGCCGGGCTCTTTCCAGCAACTGGGCAGCCATGACAAAATCCGGTTGCAGGCGCAGGGTTTCCTGATACTCCTTGATGGCCTGATCAATCATGCCCTTGGTGTCATAGGCTGTCGCCAGGTTGAAATGGGCCTGGGCATAGCCGGGAGCAATTTTGACCGCCTTCTGATACACGGCAATGGCCTGGTCCAGGGCCTGCTGGTGAAAGTAGATGGTGCCGATATTCATATAGGCATCGGCATAGTCCGGCCTGGCTTTCAGTGCCTTCTGGTAGGCATCGAGGGCTTTGTCCGTCTGGCCTTTCTGGCCGTAGGCCACACCCAGGTGGAAGAAGGCTTCAGGGTTGTTTGGATCGAGGGTCAGGGCTTTTTCGATTTCCATGATGGCCTGATCCTCCTGATTGAGGCTGTAGTAGGCAATCCCCAGATGGATTCTGGGCTTGACCTGATCAGGCTGCAACTGGACTGCCTTTTGAAGCTCGGTGACTGCCTGGGCAGGTTTTCCGGTCATCAGATAGATATCTCCCAGCTCACTGGAAATGGTCTGATAGGCGGGCTTGATCCGAAGAGCGGTCTGAAACTCTGCGATTGCCAGGTCAAATGCCCTCGTTCTGGAGAAAAGGAGCCCTAAATTATAATGGGCATCGGCAAAGTTGGGGTCAAGGGCCAGGGCTTTTTGGATTTCTGTCCTGGCCTCATCGAACTGCTGCCTGAAGAGGTAAACGCCGCCCAGCAGATTAAGTACCTCCTTGTGATCCGGATTGAGGCGAAGCGCTTCCTGAAATTCGGCCAGGGCGCGGTCCAACTCTCCCTGTGCGGCAAAAAGCGTTCCCAGTTGCCGGTGGGCATCGAGGTAGGCGGGATCAAGGCGTATAGCCTCCTGGTATTCCTGCAGGGCAAGGTCGGTCTTCTGCTGCTTCTCATAGACCAGGCCGAGCATGAAGTGGGTGGAGATGTCTTTGGGGTTCGCCTTCAGGACCTGCTGAAAGGCCTTGACCGCCTCGATGAATTGTCCCTTCGAGTAACAGGAAAATCCTGCATCGGCCTGATCCGCCACCAGGATAAAATCTTTGGGGTCGGGAAGGCTTTCCCCTTCGGGGGCGGGATTTTCGCTCCAGACGTAGCCAAGGCTTTGCAGCCTCTGCCTCTGCTCGCTGCTGAGTGCCGTCTGGGCATCTGATCCTGCCTGAAGAGCAGCGATGGATTTTCGCATCTCAAGGAGCCTGGCCTCGAGTTTTGTTGCCTGGTCAGGCTGATTGGCCAGAAGGTTGTTGATTTCCCCTGCATCCTGCCGGAGCTGATAGAGCTCCGGTTTTGGTGCCTGAATGTATTTCCAGTCCTGGGTGCGCAGGCCAAAGAGGGGACTGAGATGATGATTTAGCCTGGGATACAAAGACTCGCAATACAGATCCATATCCCGATTCAGAGGCTTGCGGTCCCTGTCTGCCGCCATTGCCGGATACAGGCTCACTCCCTGCATCTTGAGCCCTGCCGGGCTGCTGCTGCTGGTATTCCCTGCCGATACCTTCAGGACATCGAGAATGGTCGGTACAAGATCGATGGTCCGGACCAGGGATGTGACCTTGAGGCCGCGGGAAAGTCTGGCCGGATAGCGGAAAATCAAAGGAACCCGCAAGGTGGAATCGTAGATGAAAAAGGCATGGGTCCGCTCCTTATGCTCTCCGAGGCCCTCGCCATGATCGGCGGTGAAAACGACCAGGGTGTTATCGAGCAGATCGAGCTGCTCCAGTTTGTCCAACACCCTGCCCAGGCACTGGTCCGTGTAGGCGATCTCGCCGTCGTAGGGGTTTTTCTGATACCGGCTCCGAAATGGCTCAGGGGGAGAGTAATCCGCATGCGGATCGAAGTAGTGGAGCCACAGGAAAAATCTTTCCTGATGATGTTCGTCCAGCCACTGGAGCGCCCTCTGGCTGGTGTTTTCCCCGATGCGCTCATTATGAAGGATAGAGGGGCCGCCGCTCTGGTTCTGCGAGCAGTCATCGTCGTAAAACTCGAATCCCTGATTCAGCCCGAAGCATGAGTCCAGGGTATAGGAGCTGACTATGGCTGCGGTCCGGTACCCCTGCTGCTGCAAAACTTCAGCCAGGGTAGTTGCGGACTGGTCCAGGGTAAAGGTTCCGTTATTGCGCACGCCGTGTGAAGGTGGATACAGGCCGGTAAAAATCGACACATGCGATGGGAGGGTAATGGGGACCGGCGTAAATGCCCGGGTAAAGAGCACGCCATCTTTGGCCAGCCGATCTATCCGGGGAGTTTCGACCTGCGAATAGCCATAACACCCCAGGCGATCGGCCCGCAGGGTGTCAATGGTAATCACCAGAAGATTTGTCCGCTTCTCAGGCTGCGGCTGATGCCGGGAGCAGGAGAGAAGGAAAACCAGGGCCGCCATACCAGCCAGAGTAATCAAAGAATTAAAAGTGTCAAAAGCTTTCCGCCATCTCCTGGCCATAGTTTTTTCCTCCTCGTTCCACTCTTAACCTTACAGTCGGCATGGGTCATCCAGTTTCAGGGGCCGGTCAACCCAGAGCGCCTCGCCATATTTGACGTTAATCAATGAGCCAAAGTAGCGGCACCTCGACTCCACATGAAATGCATAATCGGAAACCCCTATGGTCCGATAGGGGAGCTGGCTGTCTTCTCTGGAAGGGAATATCTGGGACCGGTAGGACGAGAGGGCTTCCACCTTCCGGGGAAATTCACTGGTGATATCCACCACAAAGGTGGGAATCAGGGGCTGGTGGCAGGGGTAGTAGTAAATCCGCCGGGGGTAATGGGGCGGATAACCAAGGTCGAGTTTGGCCAGCCTGGTTTGAAAAAAAGCCTGCTTGACGATCATGCCTGCGGCTGCATGATCCGGATGCCAGTCCTCCCAATAGGGGGCAAGGAGAATCGAGGGCCGCAGCTTCCGGATGATGCGGGCTGCGGCCAGGATATTTTCGTGGCTTGCAGTAAGCCGGGTATCGCCAAGGTCCAGATTTTCACGCACATCCACGGCAAGCAGGCGGGTGGCCTCGGCCATCTCCCGGGCACGGATTTGGGCCGTTCCCCTGGATCCCATCTCGCCGCGGGTCAGATCCGCAATGCCTGTCCGGTAGTCCTGGTTTTTCATCTTGATGAGTAATCCTCCGACGCACATCTCCACATCGTCCGGATGAGCGCCAAAGGCAAGAAGGTCAACTGCAAAGGTACCAGCCTCCTGGGGCTGGAGGTCTGTAGTCATGATATCTCCTTTTGAGAAGTCAGGAGTCAAGGAGCCAGAATAAAGGCTGTCTTTTCTTCTGACTTCTGACTCCTGACTCCTGACTCCTGACTCCTGACTCCTGAATATATTATGTTCACGGCTCTGCTGAAATTTCAAGCTGATAATGGGAAAAATAATCTTCAGTCTCAAGTGTCTGGACAGCGGGTAAAAAGTCCGGGCCGTAGTGACTGAGAGGATAAAAGATATTGAGTTTTCGTTCCTGGGGATAGGTATCCTGAAGGATACCGGACCGGGCATCATGCAAAGTTGCGCTGAGGCGGGGCAGGATAATGGGCATTTTGAGCTCGAAATA
The DNA here is from genome assembly GCA_040755755.1 of bacterium. Taxonomy (NCBI): domain Bacteria; species bacterium. The sequence continues at coordinate 46,952 of JBFLZW010000001.1, forward strand.
ATCATAGACGCCTTTAATCTGAGCAAAGTATCCAGCTTCGCCGGGGCCGGCAAAATAGCAGAGGGTGGGGAACAGGAATTCTGAAAAAACAGGCCGAAGGTAAACATTCGGGCTGAACCGCTCCGGCTGAAGCTGAATCAGCTCCAGCATCTGCTGCCGGGAATAGTCATGGTTTTTCGTGTGAAAGAGCCGTCCATCCCAGGTCACTCCCTCCCGGCCCTGATTCTCATAGAGGAAGAATGGGCACTGGTGCGGGTGAAAAGGCAATTGCCGCCGGAAGCCGCATTGCTCAAGCTCCCGGCCTGCCTGATCGACCACTTCGGGCAAATCCAGGGGATCAGCCAGTACCTTTTCCCACAGGGGGGCGGCCAGCCGCTTGATTCCGGCATGGTTGGGTTCAACCAGGATCAGGCCGCAGCGCCCGAAAAAGGTCAGCATCAGGCGGGCAAACCACTCACCCAGCGTGCCGGACCGGTTCAGGGTACTGTGAATGATGTGCGCAGCCTCTTGAGAATACCTGGCTGGTGAAAGCGCTTTTTCCAATTCCAGCATAAATGAAGATAATTTCTTTCCTTTCAGCGGAAGGAGCCCGGCCGGCTGCTTGAAATGGCCCCGCCTGGGGCGGATGGATAACACCCGGTACCCTCCGCCTTCAGTCTCAGGCCAGGAGACTGAAGCTGACTCCTCCAGGTTATGATCTTCCGAAGCGATCCAGAATACCGGAATACAGACCAGGCCGAAAGTCTGCCGGATCCGCTGCATCTGCCGCAGGCAGGAGACAGTTTTATAGATCGTGTACAGAGGGCCGGTTAGAAGGCCCGGTTGCTGACCGGTCATGATGACCAGGGTCCGGGGATCGTTCAGGCTGGCAATATGAGCCAGGGTTTCAGGCGGTGCATCAAGATTCCGGTGGTAGTCATGGAGATATTCGACCACAGCTTTCCGATGGGGGAACGACTGACTCTGGAAAGAGGCGATCTTCTCGCCTTCCTGACCTGGATGAAAGTGCAGAAATGATGAGAAGCCGGTTGGATCCCTGGCGTAGTCACTGAGGAATGTACCTTTGGGGAGGATTTGGGAAAAATCGATCTTTGCTTCTATCCGCAACTGCATATGAGCCTTATAAAGAAGGTATCAGTTTCAGCTATCAGTTTTCAACTTTTTGCCTGGCGCACACTGGCCACTGACCACTAATACCTAAACCTTTCCCCCTTTGCGGGCATCATTGGCCAGTTCGATAATTTTGCGGTAAACCGCATCGAGAAAAGCCGGAACGTCCTTAACTTCAAATTTCAATGACTTTACGATATCCAGTGCCTGATTCAAGCACCATTCCCTGTTCATCCGCCAATCTTCAACCTCCGGGACTGCACAGGAAGGCTCCGGATGTCCGGCTTGTGAGGGGCCTTGAGATGGCTCAAGAGCCACTCCCTGAGATGGCTGCTGGCTGCCTTGTTGTGTAATACCCGGCTGTGTGCTTTTTTCCTCGTTCATGGTTTTTCCCCTCTCGTTATAAGCTTGTAAAGCTTCATCTTCTCCCTTGTCCACCTGAGGGTTCAGTAGCGGACAGTTTTAATTTATCCGGAGGCAGCCCCTTACTTTTTATGCCATGATGGGGCGCATGCGCCTACTAATCCCTCCCCCTATTGAGGGGGGATGTTAGGTGGGGGTGAACAAATTTGTGCCTGAGTAGTTACGGTAACTATTATATAACCATATTCCCCTGACTGACAAGAGGTATAAATACCCGGCTGGAGTTCCCTTTCTCTTTGGAACGGCTGCCGGGCGCAGGGATCGCACGGGACTCTACTATTTTTCACGATCCTGAATGGATATTTGACGATAAAATAAGGGAAGGGTAGCCTTTCGAGCAGGAATCTCTAGGGGAGTTACTGTGGAGGGCGACGGCTATCCTTCGTGCCGCTCACATCCCCACCCGGGAGGAGCGGCTTTTTGTTTCTTGAGTATAGGGGGATTAAGTTCGCACACCAGGCGGATGTTCTTCAGCCTGTTTTGGCTCACTCAACGATCCTGCCCCGGTCGTTTTCATTTTTCTTGATCACAACCTTCTCTTTGTGATATCTTAAGTGACAGTGTTTTATCAGAAGGGAGAGTATTCGAAGATGCGTACTAACATTGTTCATATCGGTGCCGGAGAGCTCAGTTACGAGATCCGGGGGATCGTAACCATAGCTCAGAAGCTCCAGAGACTGGGAATTAAAATCATCTGGGAAAATATCGGTGATCCTGTGGCCAAGGGAGAAACCATTCCTGACTGGATAAAATCCATTGTCCATGACATCGTCCAGCAGGATTGCTCTTACGCCTACTGTCCCACCAAAGGTCTTGACCATACCAGAGAGTACATAGCTGCGTTAAACAACAGCCGGGGCGGAGCCCAGATCACAGCGGACAATATCCTGTTTTTCAATGGTACAGGCGATGCCATCACCAAGGTTTACAATCTTCTGAGACGGGAGGCACGGGTCATCGGCCCTTCGCCTGCCTACTCAACCCACTCTTCGGCTGAGGCTTCCCATGCAGGGATGCCGCCAATTACCTATAAGCTTGACCCTGAGAATAACTGGTACCCGGACATCGATGACCTGCGGAACAAGATCAAGTATAACAGTGCCATCTCCGGCATATTGATTATCAATCCGGATAATCCCACTGGCGCGGTTTACCCCAGGGAAATCCTTGAGGAAATGATCGGGCTGGCTAAAAAATATGACCTTTTTGTCATCTGCGATGAAATTTACCAGAATATTGTTTACAATAATAAAGTAAATGTTCCTCTCTCCCTGGTGATCGATGATGTCTGTGGCATATCCCTGAAAGGGATATCCAAGGAAATCCCCTGGCCCGGCTCCCGGTGCGGCTGGATGGAAGTTTACAATGCTGGCAAGGATCCGTGCTTTGATCGCTATATCGAAAGTATTCTCAATGCCAAAATGGTGGAAGTATGCTCCACAACCTTGCCTCAGAAAGCTATCCCCAAGATCATGCAGCATCCCAACTACCGAAGCTATCTGACAGAAAAAAATGCATTTTACGAGCAGGCTTCCAATCTTGCCTACGAAATTCTCTCTCCCCTGCGAGATATAATTATCGTCAATAGAACCAACGGGGCTTTTTACATGAGTATCGTTTTCCGGGAGGGTGTATTAAAACCCGGCCAGCGACTTCCGATCCCCAACTCGATGGTTGAGGAGTTTGTGGAAGGACTGGTAGTCAATGTCCCTCTTGATAAGCGATTTGCCTACTTTATGCTGGCTTCAACAGGAATCTGCATTGTTCCGCTTTCCTCCTTTTGCACCGATCTGTTCGGTTTTCGGGTTACCCTTCTTGAGAAGGACCCTGCTGTCTTTCGCTCTACTTTTGAAACCCTGAAAGAGAACATCGATCGTTATGTTCACTCATAATGCCTTTATCTTCAGGCTTTGTAATGCCGAGGAGGAATCCCCATGACCGCTGACGAACTGACCATAAATTATGAAGAAGATGGAACGGTGAAGGTGAAAGAGCTCGATAAGGTCTTTCTGTCGAAAGGGGCCTGGACCACCATTATGTTCCTCTATCAGGAGCTCGACACCCGGACTGGTCAGATGAGTGAGCCGAAAATTTCGATTCGACGATATAAAAAGTCCGGTGATGTCTACCGGCAGCAGAGTAAATTCAACATCACGAATCAAAAGCAGGCTTTCCAGATCGTTGACTGTATTAAAAAATGGTTTGGGACGTGAAAGCCAAAGGGTAACTGTTTCCCTGAAAAAACCTGCACAGGCAGTGAATTCTGATTTTGAGTGATAAGTTCTTAAGTAAGGATTTTTCAGAATTATGCCGATATTATTCTTGCAGTAACAATTACCATCAATGGGAATATTCCCGGGTTATGTTAGAATAAGCAGGAGGAATTATGCGTTACCTGTTGGGAAACTTTATCGAAAAAATAAGCTTAAAAAGCAGCCGATTAAAAATTATTGATCATTCCACGTTTCACCTTCTCCATTTAGAAAGAATTCCCCAGGAAAAGAAAATCCTTAAGACCATCGCGAATAAAGACCGTTATAACCTGGAAACCTATTCACTGCAAAACAGATAAAAACATGGGGAATTGAGCACAACTACTCAGGCTGAGAGAAAATTAAAGTCCAGCAGGGGATATCTCCTCATTTGCTATGAGGGAGGGGCTTATTCGCAAGCCTCTCCTGCTGTTTGAAAATAAGACAGGATGTCAGATTAAAATTTATACAGAATTTTAAAATCTATACAGAATTCCCAGACTATCCCGTGCTTTTTACCCTGAAAAACCATCCATAATTTCTCCTCACTCCGCCCTGTATCAGGGTCTGCACCACTTATCTCTGCATTTTGGAAGACCTGGAATATTTCTTGAAATACTCAAATCCAGCTCTTGAAATTACTGCTACGGTCATACGAGCTACAGCCCTAAAACAGCAAAACGCGGGGTAGTCAGAAAAGGGCATTGAGGGAGAAAAATCAATGCTGAGTAATACCACTCTCGGTGTACTTGCTGCTTTGTTTTCCATAGGGATTTATGCTGGCGTGCTCCTGGCCGGTTATTTTGCCGGTACCCTTTTGAAAAATTAGGAGGTAATCTACGGGGTCGCAACGTGATCAAACGGTTTTCCACTGGTAACTTTTATGACTGTCTGAATAATTCTTATGAATTATGAATAAGGTTCCAAGGCTCTTTTCTGACTACCCCTGAATACCAGTAAGCTGGAAAAAGAGCATGGTCTTTACCGGGATGGAGACCACGCCGATCAAGGCTGCTCCGTCTGAAACCGTTCAGGATGGATGGCGCGGCAGCACTTGCATTTAAACCGGAAATCCAGGCCGTGCTCAAGAATCAGATTCCGGTCAAAGAAGAAATCCTTCATCGAGCAATCCCGGATAATCTGGCCGCTGACCATGATCACTACCCGCTGACAGATCTGAAAGAGGATAGGCAGATCATGGCTGATAATGATCTTGGTGCAGGGCAGGGAATTAATCAGGTCAAGGAGCACTTTTTCGTTCTGCGGGTCCAGATTGGCTGTCGGCTCGTCCATGATCGCTACTTTGGGATGCATGGCCAGAGTGGCGGCAATAGCTACCCGCTTCCTCTCACCACCGCTCAGATGATGAGCGGGTTTCTGAAGAAGGTGATAAACATTCATGGTCCGGGCTGATTCGGCTACCCGGGCCTGAATTTCCCGGTCTGACAGTTTCATGTTAATTAACCCGAATTCGATCTCCTCCCTGACAGTCGGACAAAAGAGCTGATCTGCGGGATCCTGAAATACCAGGCCGACCAGGTCACGGATGCGGTTCAGGGTGCGGGTGGAAACTTCGATGCCGTCAACGGCGACTGAACCGGACTGAGGGAGGTGAATGCCGATGAGGTGTTTGACCAGGGTCGATTTTCCTGCCCCATTCGGGCCGATAATGGCCACGGATTCTCCCTCGCGGATCTCGAGGTTAACACCATCCAGGGCCTTTTTCTGATTTCGGCTATAGGCAAAGGAAAGATCGTGGACGTGAATCAGCGCTTTTTGAGTCCTGTGAGCATCCATAGGTTATCATACACAGCTTGTTGAAGGTTCGGAAGTTTTTTCCATCGGGTACTCCCCGGTAAGGTAGTGATGATGGTCACGGTCCTGACAGCAATCGCACCGGAAGGTAAAATCCAGCCCATTGTTTCTGAGCAGATCGACATCGGAAATAAAGTCTTTCATGGAGATAATCTGATCTACCTTTCCCCCCTTCATGATGACCACCTTTTGACAGGTTTGATAAAGAATGGGCAGATCATGACTGATCAGTATCATGGTAGCGGGGAGGCTGCGAAGGATATCGGTCATGATGGCTTCGTTTTTCGGATCGAGGTTACTGGTCGGCTCATCGAAAATCATGATTTTCGGCCGCATGGAGAGAACCGTGGCCATAGCTGCCCGCTTTCGCTGGCCAAAGCTGAGATCATGGGGTGGACGGTCCATCAGCTCCAGAAGTCCCATTTTATCCAGCGCCTCCCGAACCCTCTGCCTGACGAGTCCATCTTCCATGTCCATGTTGATTGGCCCGAAGGCCACGTCATCGTAAAGCGTAGAGCAAAAGAGCTGACTGTCCGGGTCCTGGAAGACCATGCCCACCCGTGCCCGGATTTCCTTGAGGTTTTCCCTGGTAACCGCAAGGCCATCGACCATGATCTCTCCTTCCTCAGGCCGATAAATGCCATTGATATGCTTGATCAGGGTAGACTTGCCCGATCCGTTCTTTCCTACCAGGGCAATGGTCTCACCCGCAAAGACTGTAAGGTCCACTCCTCGTAAAGCCACAGTTCCGTCAGGATAGGTGTAGTGAAGGTTTTTTATGGTAATTATCGGCGTTTTCTTTTCCAAGATCAGAACCCTCTGAAAAACCGGTCAAAGTAAATAATACCGAAAACCGTTATAAAAATCAAACTGCTCTTTATCAAGTCCCGGGGACGCGTCCGATAGTCAAAGCGGGTTTTCAGAGTACCCGTATACCCCCTGGCCAGCATGGCCTGGTAAACATCCTCAGCCCGCTCGAAACTTCGCACCAGCAGCGTACCGACAAAATTCCCATAGGTCTTCAGGGTATGAAAATTGGTGGAGGGAGTGAATTTGCGAACCCTCATGGCCAGGGACATACGCTTTAACTCAGCCAGAAAAACAAAAACGTACCGGTAAGAAAAAAGGATCATCTGAATAATGCTGTTTGGAACCTTCAGATGCTCAAGGGCCTTGATCGATGTATCGAAGCGGCTGGTGCCAAACATGGGGACCACCAGGAGAACTATGGATACCGCCTTGAGATATACCCTGCTGGCCAGAACCAGCCCGCGGGCATTGATTTCAAGAAAACCCAGGTGCGAGAAAAAGTACAGGGTATCACCCGGCTGTGCCTTGATGGTCAAGGGCATGACGAGGAAGAAAGGACCGATGAAGGTAGTCACTGCAGCCAGGCGCTTCAGGGAAAAGGAGAGGGGAATTCTGGTCAGCCGCAGCACAATGCATGATATCAGAAGGCAGCCCAAAATCGTCGGCAGACGCTGGGCTGAAGAAATGGTAAAGGCAAGAACGAGCAACGACAGGATTTTCAGGCGGGGATCCCAGGAATGGATCGGGGATTTCAATTCCCAGTAACGATCGATATCCGGCCTCATGACTCTATTCCCTTGTGCATGACTCAGTCTCCTTCGTGGTGAGTTTATTCCGGGTAATAGCGCTCCTGCCGAGGCTCAGTGATCGTTGTCCTCGTGGTGAAAAATTTCAATAATCCCCCAGGTGATCAGGGCAATTCCGAGAAGAACGAAAATGAGATAATAAGTTGGCAACTCGATACGGGTCACTCCCAAAACCTGGCTGCTCTTTTCAAGAGCATAAACCACCTGTGCCCCTCCGGGAAAATCAAGAATCGAGAGAAACAGAAGAATTAAGGCAATCATTTTTCAATCTGACTCCAATAAGGTCTGGTTTTACTTTCAAGAGAAAAGCCACGGCGACTCCGGTCACCGCAGCCTCGATGATTATTACTGGTACATGGGCGGCCAGGGCAACCTTGGCCACGCCCAGGAAATTTTCCCCTGCTGTGACAAGAAGTAAAGCAAGTATTATGCCAGCCAAAAGCGTTCCCAGTGCTCCGCACAGGGCACCGGCAGCGATGATCAGCTTGCGGTTGTTCGAGCGCCTGACCTGATGGAATATCAAGCCGGCAGTCAAAGCCGGGATCCCCATCATCAGGGTATTGGCTCCGATCGTGGTCAGCCCTCCGTGCTGAAACAAAAGGGCCTGGAGGATGAGGCCGAGCATGATTGACGGAAAGGCCATGGCTCCCAGGGTAACTCCCACAAGACCCGGCAGGATCAGGTGCACACTGGTAGGTCCAAGGGGCACACTGATGATCGAAGCTACAAAAAAAACCGAAGTCATGACCGCAATCTTGGGAAGGTCCTCAGATTCCATCGTTTTCCTGATACAGATGGCTGCTGCCCCGATGGCGACCAGGTAACCTCCGATGCAGACCGGATTGGATAATACTCCATCAGAAATGTGCATAACCGCTCCTTATCAAATTAGTGGCCAGTGGCCAGTGGCCAGTGGTCAGTAAGAAACTGAAAACTGGTAATTTCTCCGCTCATGTGTGTTATGCAGCACACAGGTAAAAACCTTCAATCCCGTCATTCCCGCGAAGGCGCGGGAATGACAAAGAATGAATGCAGTGGCTATCCCGGATGAGCGAGCTTCTTTTTCAAGGCTTAGGCCTTCTTCTTGGTAAAGAACAGTATCAGGCCAACGAGGCCGAAAATATAACCGATCCCGCCAAAAATCTGAGTAGGAGATACTTTTTCCTGCTGGGCCCTGGCCAGCTCCCGAATGATCGGAGCCAGCTTCTGGTCCAGGGACTGATCGATAATTTTTTTGATTTCCTGGACATCCACCTGCCCGGAGGCCGGGCCGGTACTGACTTCGGCGCTGGCAGGCTGGCCGCTCTCCTGCGGGGCTGCAACTTCGGATGTCCCCTGGCCGCCCTGAACAGTGCCTGACCCGCCTGCCGCTCCTTCAGTGGATGCAGCGGTGCCGGTAATACCCGACAGTTCTTCGGCTGAGAGGAGGTAGCTGTTCTTATGGCCCATGGTGGCAATCAGGACGATCTTTAAATTATCCTTCTTGGGAGGGACAAAATTGAATTTTCCTTCCCTGTCGGTGGTGCCGGTGAGAAGCTTGTTCTCCTGACTGTCGTAAATCTCTATGGTTCCTCCCTCAACTTTGCGGCCATCGGGAAAGTAGCTCTCCGTATAAACCTGATTTCCTTCCACATAAGCAAAGATGTTCACTTTATGGGCAAAGGAGGTTGAGCTTATGATCAGCAGGATGAAGGTGAAGGCTGCAAATCCGAGGAACTTTGTGCCTTGAGCAGCGAGGAATTTGTTCATAGATTATCTCCTTCAAAAATGCAGTCCTGGTGGGGCATATGCTGCCCCACCATTCTGTAAGGCATTGCATCATTCATGAAAGATAATTGCATCATTCATGAAAGATAAATGTAAGACAGGTCATGTCCTTTATTTCATGGCTGCGGCTTTTACCCAGTATACGGCACCGATTTCGACGGATTTTGATTTGCCGTCCGGCCCCTTGATTTTCTCAGAACCCTCGTTGAGGGCGGCAAATCCCCACCATCCAGCTTTGGGCATGGCGTAGGTGAACACACCATTTTTGTCCGTCTTGACGACCTGGGTTACATAGGGATCGGAAGGAGTTGGAAGAACTCCACCTTCGGCAGCTTCATTGAGATATTCGACCTCCACATCACAATTCGGGACCGGCTTGCCATCAACCAGTACTAAGCCGGTAAAGACATTTCCTGCCCAGAATCCGTAGGGTCTGGTCAGAGGAACGATTTCCGTTTTTAAGCCTACCGGCTTATCCCATCCCTCTTCCAGTCCCAGCGCATCGACACAAACCTTGGTGTAGTGGATGATAAAACAGTCCTCAGCCGGTTCCCAATAGGGGGCAGGTTCAACATAAAAGGTATAGTCACCGGGTCTCTTAATTGTATAATCGGCTTTCCAGAAGGTAAACTCCTGTTTCTGGTCTGTCCATTTTCCCCTGGCAGAATTCAGACTGCCCAGAAGATCGCTTTTCTGGCCGCCAACCATAACCCCGAACTGCTTGGGTTTGGCCATTTCCATGTAGTGTCCTTCGTGGGGATGAATGAACTTTACTTCGAGCTGGATGGTCTTTTTATCCTCCTGGGTGATGATATCATCCGAAGGTTTTACTACTCCGAAATGGGCAGAAGCCAAATTGGCTGCCAACAAGGCGAATACCAAAACACTGATACTGAAACCTGCTTTTTTCCCTTGGTTCATGATGAACTCCCCCAATAGGTTTTTCATAGTCAATATTCCCGTTTTCCGGAATTGTCTGGATAGAAACGCCACCATACCGAGAATTAAACCCTGCCTGATAGATTATCTTGCTCAGACCACCTCCTTTTTCGAAAAAAAAACCACGAAAGTCCTTACTGCATTTTTATCAGGACCTTCGTGGTTCCTATTTTTTATCGATACTAAAAGCGTGTACTGACCTGCCCTAATGGAAAAAACTCTTGTTTGTCACGCTGGCTTCCTGCCAGCATTTCCTTCCACTGTACATACAGGCTGAATTAATTATTACCTCGACTCAGGAATTCTGTCAAGGGAATTCTTCAATCTTCAGATGTTCCCCATCTTGTATGAAAGCCTCCGTAACTCCCCTCCCCCCTGAGGGGGGATGCCTGGGTGGGGGTGTTAGTAATAATAATACTGGCTTATTTCATCCGGCTTCCAAAGGTGTATTTCCCGGGCATTCAAGTACGGATAACGATATTCGATTTTGCCAAGTGGCATTACTTTCTCTCCCTCGATAATTCCGGCAACCGTAATTATTTCCCCTTTTCCGTAAACAGCCGGATCCAGAAACCCCTGATAAATTACCAGGAACCGCCCTTCGGGCTTGCTGTCTCGAAGTGGCTGCTCAGAGCGGTCAAGAGGTTTTTGCAAAACTGTTACCAGGGTACCTTCCGGCAGATTCTGAGTCTCGATAATCTGCCCTCCCCAGATCACCATGATTCCCCGGTATCGTTCAGGATTTTGAGCGATCCACTGAAACGGGATATTTTTAGCAGCCAGTCTGCGGGATTCATGCGAGATCACATGGGCACACCCGGCGATAAGGAGAGCCACGAGGGTAAAGAACAGGAGAAACCTGTTATGTTTTTTCATCGTAACTTCACCTCCCTAGTTCGATTATAGCACCTTTTGATGGTTTCAAGGTAGAGACAAGAGAAAATTTCACCAGTGGCTCTTTTTCCTCTTGACATACCACTCGTACGAGTGGTATTTTTGACGAATGAAAGATCTGACTCCTATCCAGAAGTATCTCTTAGGGATTATTCAGCAATATAATGACGAAGGAAAGCCTGCTCCGACCTACCGGGAGTTGTGCCGTCAATTCGGCTGGACATCCACGGCCACAGTCAGAGATCATCTGAAGGCTCTGGAAAGAAAAGGCTATCTTCACTTATCAGGGGGGCGCGCCCGTTCTCTCGAAATCGTCCGCTCACCCGGCAAGCTTCTGCTTGAATTCTCTCTCTCTTCTCCGATATCTGCTCATCCTCCTGATGATGCAGGAGGGTTTCACATTGTAAAAAACAACCGGAAATGCTATGCGGTCCGGGTATCTGACAGTTATGTGGAGGAGTTTGGCATCGGACAGGGAGACCTGGCCGTCATTAATACGGAAAGGGATTTCAGGGAAGGGGATATTATCCTGATTGAGTTCGACACCGACCAGGTTTTTCGGCGGATTCAGATGCAGATGGGGCGAGCCGCGCTCTATGATTTTCTTACCCGGAAAACAGAGAGCTTTTTAGCCAGTCAGGAGCATGTTATCGGTGTTGTAGTCGGGTTTATCAGGTATCTGAATATAGATTTTTTCAACAATAAGTAAGGTAAAGCGCACAAGCTGTAACATAATATAACTTTAATGGAGGGTAAAATGCCGGTATACGAGTATAGATGCAAAGACTGTGGTTGTACTTTTGAGGCTGAGCAGCGAATTATTGATCCGCCTCTGAATGCCTGCCGGATGTGCGGCGGATCTGTCGAGCGGCTTATTTCCCGCTCCTCTTTCGTCCTGAAGGGAGACGGGTGGTATGTATCCGAACATCCTTCAACCGCCAGGAAGAAAGCCCTGGAAAAGGAAAAGAAGCCGAATGGCACATCGGACAGCACGGGTGGAGACAAGATCAAAGAAGCATCATCATGCCCGGCTCCGACCGCAACTCCAGCTTGAATCAGGGACCAGTAAAAGCAAGTGGTCAGTGAAGAGGAGTTAAAAGGCAGAAAGACCGATAGTCCTTATCGAGAATCGAAGATCGGGGGCTGGCGCATTCTCTGTGCGCCAGCCCCCGATCCCTTTACTGCACGGTGTCTGTTTTTCAGCTCTTAAGCGAAATCATACAACAGGTGCACCCAAGGTAGCATTAAAGCTTCCGGTATCGATAACCGAGGAGCTATTCGTCATGGTATAGGTACCGGTCATGGTCGTGGTTGAGGTCAGTGTGCCGACTATATCAAGACCAATGGTCTGGCTGCCGATACCAATACCTGCTCCATCGAGGAAAATCTGGGCGTTCAATTGAGTACCAGTAACATCAACCAGGGCTCCAAGATAGGGGTTACCCAGCAACTGGACGTAGCCGCTCAGAGTTCCAAAAAGCGGGTCCGCGACCAGGTTAAGAGTTATGGGGCCGTTGACCAGGCCTGATGTCCAGGTTCCTGACCAGGTACCGGTCTGCTCAGTACCTGCCGGAACGCCAGCATTAAATAAATTGGGGAACAGAGAATTGTACAGCCCGGCCACGCCAAGCATCGGAGCGATTTGCAGGAAAGGCACCTGATAGGATAATCCTGTTCCTGTCGGGATCGAATAATACATATTCTGTAACCCAAAGGGATTGTACAGGCCGCCATACAATCCGCCATAGAGGCCGCCGCCGTACAGTCCATAGAGGCCGCCGTACAGGCCATAGAGGCCGCCATAAAGGCCGCTCATGCCATAAAGGCCGCCCATCAGGCCATAGAGGCCGCCGCCGTACAGGCCATAGAGGCCGCCATATATTCCGCCATACAATCCACCCAGGCCATAATAGGCATGGGCTGTTCTCTGTAATCCAGCAAATACCAAAACGACTAAGAATAAGGGAACCATCAGGGAAATTTTAACCTTAGACAGACTCATAGCAGGACATTCCTCCTTCTCTCCCAACCCGCAGTTGTAAGAACATGAATATGCAAATACTTGTTATACTGGAGAAACATAAGAACATAGAGTATAGATACAATTGTATTGCGCGGATACTCACCTCCTTAACCTGATCTGAATTAAATACTGGCTCCTGTCTGAAATCACAAGCAGCCAATAATCGAGCTATAATGGACCTCCAGCAAATTAACTCTCCGGAACCATTTTTGGCATTGATTCATAACAGGGATAAGCAACTTCCATGCCTGAAAGAAGATAGGCACAAACAAAAAGGATGATGAAAGGATCATACGCGGAAAAGCCTTGCAGCCCATAAAAGTCTTAACCGCTCGAAAGAGACACTACCAGAATAAAGCAAGCAGGACCAAGGGAAAGGGATCATGAAAGAAAAGGTCAGGATAGGACCTGACAGGGGGCAGGGTGGAACTTGGTTCAGGATATCAAAGGGTTGCAGCAGCATAAAAAGTATGTGGCGAGTGTATAAGCTTTACATATTCTTTTATCGAGTCTGGAAAAACTGATTGAACCAGGGGAGCAACTGGTCGCCGTAGAACCGATGGCCGCCCTCTCTGATGACCAGTTTTACCTTGTCTGCATTTCCCGACCGGGTGTAGGCATTGTTAACCTGCTCGAAAGCTGTCCTGGCCATTTCAGTCGGAAATTCCCGATCGGGGGTTCCGTGCTCGATGAGTAATGGCCGGGGAGCAATCAGGGCTGCCACGTCGGCCAGTTCGCCAAAGGTTTTGATGCCGGGGATATAGTTGTCGGTACTCTGGCGCACGGCCATGATCGTTCCCTCGTAAGTGCCAAAATAGCAACTGATATAGGAAAGCTTGATTCTCTCGTCGATGGCGGAAAGGTAAAGAGCGAGTCCTCCGCCCATGGACCATCCAACTACGCCGATCCGGTCAGGATCGGCCTGATCGTGATTTCGCAGGAAGGTGATGCATCGCAGCATGTCACTCAGCCTCTCTCCGGTCAGAGATTTCCCGATCAGCAGAAGATTCAGCCCTGCCGGATCTTCAAGCCGCCATATATCCTGTGAGTACCGGACATCGGGAATAAGCGCCATATAGCCATTATTGACCAGGGTATATCCATAATTAATATTGAACGGAGATGGAGTTATGCCGGCAACATTTTCCTTGGTGGAATGGTGGCCGTGAATGCACAGGGCGGCTGGCAGTTTCCGGGAAGTTGAGGATTTGGGGATAAGCAGATAGGCAGCCAGAGGTTCACTGTTTCCCTCGCCGGTAAACTCCAGGAGTTGCTCCGTGTAGGTCGCATGATCGGTTGTTTTCTGGATCTGAATGCGGGACCAGGCTGTAGCTCCCGATGGATTCAGGATCGCTTTCAGCTTCTTTCGCTGCATGGTTTGCTGGGAGACAAATCCGTTGAGAGCGGCCTGGTAGAGGCTGTATTTGCCCTCAATCAAAACTCCCAGGCCAAAGGCGATTATTGCCAGGAGAAGAGACAGACCGGTCAGGCCGGTCCTGGGTTTTGGGGTTGCCGAAGTTTTCTGGTGGTCTTCTTTTTTCAATTTTTTCCCATTCCTTTTCAAGATTAACCACGATCAATAACTATATCAGAAAACGATGAGCAAGACAAATTGATTTTTTTCTCTTCTGTCCTGCTATTTCTTTAACATAAAATCAGTGCTGAATTCGGCAAAGAATTGCATACCCTTCTCCAGTGTTTTGATTATTGCTTTTTTCCCCGATTGCTGATAGAATAGCAAAAGCGCAGCAAATTATATAAGGAAAACAATCAACTATAGACTCTCACCGGGACCTCAGCGGGGTTTTTCACTTTTTTCGGCTCATTTGGGTTGTGGTGTACTATATGCAGAATTGGGAAACTTTACGGCGATCAAGGATTGAGAACATTCTGATAATCCGGTTGTGGTCGGCGGCTGAGATTCTGGCTGCTACTCCGCTGGCCAGAGTTCTTCGGGATTGCTTCCCTGAAGCCCGCATCAGTTTTTTGCTGGAAGAAAGGTTCTCGGAGCTTTTAGCAGGCTGTCCCTTTATCGATCAAATCATCTCCTGGCGGGTACGGGGAGAGCAGCAGACGATAAAAGAATTTTTTGATCTCTACCGGAAAGTAAAAAAGCAGCACTATGATATAATTATCGACTTGCAGGGAGAAAAGCGAAGCCGTCTGCTCACCTTTTTAAGTCGCGCTGGGTTCCGGATAGGATACGAATCGCCGGACCGGGGCGGCAAAGCCTATAACATCAGGCGGGAGGTTTCCCCAATCAAGAAGCACCTGGTTTTATCCTATCTTGATCTGGTCAGGGAATTGATAGGATGCAGCGGCAACCCTTTGGATTTAAGCCTGTTTGTGGCCCAGGACAGGGAGAACCAGACAGTGCCGGCAGCTCAGGATATCCCTGAGGGGGGAAAAAGAGTCCTGATCCATCCTGCGGGGGAAAGACCAGCCGAGGTCTGGCCAGGCGAGAAATTTGCCCAGTTGGCAGACCGCCTCATTCAGGAATATGGAGTCAATATCATCATTGCAGGTTCGGATGAGGATGGAGACCGCGAAAGGGTCAAACAGATCAGCCAGTTGATGTCACTGGCGGGCCATATAACTTATCATTCTACCTGGCGGCAGTTAATCTCTCTGCTGAATACCGTGGATATTTTCGTCGGTCACGACAGCGGCCCGATGCATATAGCCGCTGCCTTGGGGAAGCGGGTAGTGGCCCTGTTCGGGCCTTCTGATCCCAGGGTGCGGCATCCCTGGGGAAGCGGGCATGAAGTGGTCTGGCATCAGTTCCCCTGTTCTCCCTGTGACCGGAATGACTGCTTCAAGGGAGCGGGAGGTTGTATGGCCAGCATCGAAGTAGCCGAGGTGCTGGAGGCAGTGGCTGGATTTTTGAGCAATGCATAAGCAGTCAAAATTTTAAAGATAAAAGACAGAAGACAAAAGACAAAGATATCACCAAAGACACAGAGGCACAGAGAAAAGGAGAGAGTTACAAATTCCTGTGTCTTTGACATAAATGCGGGGAGAAAGAGATGGGGCAAAAGATTATTCTCGTATTGGATTCAAATCCGACCATTCAAAAGATTATCGGATTGGCCTTTGCTGACACTGAATACCAGGCCATATCCCTGAATGTGAATCTGGCTTCAGCCGAGGATGCTCTGGAAAAAATTCATAACATTTCGCCCCACATGATTCTCCTGGATATGGATCTGCCTGGCATTGGAGGGAAGAACCTCTGCAGGAAAATTAAAGAGGATCCCTCTTTGACCCATTTGCCGGTGATTTTACTGGTTCGGGAGCTTGACAGATACCCGCTCGAAAATTTTCAGGAGTATGGCCCGGCAAGGGTCCTGGGAAAGCCCTTTGAATCCGCTGATCTGATCCGGGTGGTGGATGAGTGCTTCCATCCGGATAAGCGGGGAGATACTGCCGACCGGCTGCCGCCGGCCGTAAGCCTCGATGTTGAGAAGTGGCTTCGTCAGGTTATCGAAGACAAGGTGGAAGAATTCCTCCAGGCTCATCTGGAAGAAATCATTGCTGACCGGGTGGACAGGTTTCTGCAAGGTGATTCCTGTTCCCGCCAGCTTCAGGCAATTTTCACCGAGGAAGGCGTTACCCGGCGCATCATGGAGAATTCTAAAAATATCATTGAAAATATTGCCGGAAAGGTTGTCCCTGAGCAGGCCAGGGTGATGATTCAACGGGAAATTGATCGGATTAAAAATGGCGGATAACCTTAATCAG
The DNA here is from genome assembly GCA_040755755.1 of bacterium. Lineage (NCBI taxonomy): Bacteria > bacterium. The sequence goes on from JBFLZW010000001.1 coordinate 63,532, forward strand.
GAGCCAGAAGCCAGGAGCCAGAAGAAAAGCATGAATTCTGAATTTCGAACCAGAGGAGGACAATTACTTTTTATGGAGAACGAATCCTTATCGAAAGCATATAACCCCCAGGATATCGAAGGGAAATGGTTTACCTTCTGGATGGAGAATGGCTTCTTCAAACCCGACATGGAAGACCCGGGCAGGGAAACCTATTCGATCGTCATTCCTCCTCCGAATATTACCGGATCACTGCATATCGGACATGCCTTGAATAACACCCTGCAGGATATTCTCATCCGGTGGAACCGTCTTTCGGGGAAGAATACCCTGTGGCAACTGGGCATCGATCATGCCGGCATAGCCACCCAGAACGTGGTCGAGCGGCAGTTGGCCGCTGAAGGGCTGCGCAAGGAAGACCTTGGCCGGGAGGCCTTTGTTCAGAGGGTCTGGAAATGGAAAGGCGAGTCGGGCGGCACGATTGTCGAGCAGCTCAAGCGGCTTGGCTCATCCTGCGACTGGGAGCGGGAGCGGTTTACCATGGATGAGGGGTTATCCAGGGCTGTGCGGGAGGTGTTTGTCCGCCTGTATGAGGAGGGGCTGATTTACCGGGGTGATTACATGATCAACTGGTGTCCCCGGTGCCGGACCGCTCTCTCGGACCTTGAGGTGAATTTCGAAGAGCAGGAGGGGCATCTGTATTATCTGAAATATCCTCTCCTGGCCGATGAGAGCCGGTCGATCACCGTGGCTACCACCCGGCCTGAAACCATGCTCGGAGATACGGCCGTGGCTGTCCATCCGGAGGATGAGCGCTATGCTGATTTGATTGGCACAACCATCCGTCTTCCCCTGATGAACAGGGAGATTCCGATCATTGCTGACACCCGCGTGGACCGTCAGTTCGGCAGCGGGGCAGTCAAGGTAACTCCTGCCCACGATTTCAATGACTTTGACATGGGCAATCAACACCGTCTGCCGATGGTCAAAGTAATCGACGAGCAGGGGAATATGACTGCTGAGGCCGGTAAATACCAGGGACTGGACCGGTTTGCCTGCCGGAAAAAAGTGCTCAAGGATCTGGAATCGTTAGGCTACCTGCTCAAGACCGACGCCTACCGCAACGCTGTAGGCCACTGCTACCGCTGCCAGACGGTTGTCGAACCCTTGATTTCCAAACAGTGGTTCCTGAAAATGAAGCCCCTGGCCGAGCCGGCCATCGAGGCGGTGAAAGAGGGGCGGGTCCGCTTTATTCCCGCTCATTGGGAAAACACCTATTTCGAGTGGATGAATAACATCCGGGATTGGTGCATCTCCCGCCAGATATGGTGGGGCCACCAGATTCCTGCCTGGCACTGCCAGGATTGTCAGGAGATTACCGTAGCCAGGGAGAATCCTTCTGCCTGCCGCTCCTGCCACAGCACCAACATCAGGCAGGAAACCGATGTCCTGGACACCTGGTTCAGTTCCGCCCTGTGGCCCTTTTCAACTCTCGGCTGGCCGGACCAGAGCCGTGAGCTGGCGCTTTTCTATCCTACCTCGGTCCTGGTTACGGCCTTTGACATTCTGTTCTTCTGGGTAGCCAGAATGATCATGATGGGCCTGAAATTCACCGGCACTGTACCTTTTGCCGATGTGTATATTCATGCTCTCATCCGGGATGAGCACGGCCAGAAGATGAGTAAATCGCGGGGCAATGTCATCGATCCTCTCATCATGATCGATCGGTACGGCACCGACCCTTTTCGGTTCACGCTCGCGGCTCTTGCTGCTCAGGGAAGGGATATCTGCCTGTCCGAGAAGCGGATCGAGGGCTACCGTCACTTCTGCAATAAGATCTGGAATGCCTCTCGATTCGTACTCATGAACCTGACTGATTTCGATCCCGCGATATCGATTGCCCAAATGCCCCGGATGCAGGGTCTGCCCCTGTCCGACCGGTGGATACTGAGCAGGGCGAATAACCTGATCATCCAGGTAGATCAGGCCCTGACAGAATATAAATTCAACGATGCGGCCAATGCTATTTACCAGTTTTTGTGGCATGAGTTTTGCGACTGGTATATCGAGCTGGTCAAAGGGAGATTCTTCAGCCAGACCGATACCCGGTCAAAGGCCCTGGCCCAGGCTGTCCTGGTCAAAGTCCTGCGGGACACTCTGGTTCTCCTGCACCCGATCATGCCCTTTATTACCGAGGAAATCTGGCAGCAACTGCCGCCCCGCAGTGAGGATAACGGCAGGGAAGCCGCCAAGCAGTCGGGCTATACTGAGGCTGCCGCCAGTATTATGGTTGACCGCTGGCCCGTCTTTGACCCGTCGCGGGAAGATAAAGAGGCGGAAGAGAAGATGGGCCTGATCATGGATGTGATTAAAGGCATCCGCAATGCCCGCGCGGAGATGAACCTGCATCCGACCCTCAAAGTTGCGGTTCTGATCAAAGCCAGGGGAAGCGAGCAGCAGGATATCCTGTCAGAATACAGCGGATATATCGAGCTTTTGGCCCGCTGCGATGGCGTCCGGATTGCCACGGATCTTGAGAAACCCAAGAATTCCGTGTCTCTGGTAGTCCGGGACATGGAAATCTATATTCCCCTCGAAGGACTGGTCGATTTCGAGGAAGAGCAGAAGAAACTGCTGCGGGAAATCGGCAAGATCGACGAGAAACTGATCTTCCTCAACAAGAAGCTGGCCAATGAGGACTTTATTCAGAAAGCACCAAGCCACATCGTGGCCAAAGAGCGCGAGGCGGTGGAGCTTTTGAATACCCAGAAAATCAAGCTCCAGCAAAACCTCAAGCTGATCTCAGTCGAGGGGTGAAAGAAGTGGTCAGTGATCAGTGGTCAGTGGCCTTAAAACAGGCAATAGGTTTCCCATTCTGACCAGGGAAGGGTAAAGGATAGACGAGATGTATCTGTCGCTGAAAGATCAGATCATTATTCTGGCTCTCCAGGAGGACATCGGCCACGGTGACCTGACTACGGAAAGCATTGTCGCGGCAGAAAGGCAGGCAACGGCAAAAATTCAGGCCAAGGAGGAACTTTTGCTGTGCGGCCTTGAGGTTGCCGCCAGAGTCTTTTATCTGCTCGATCCCTCGCTCCGGTTTCAGGCCAGGGCCTGCGATGGGCAACGGGTGCAGGCTGGAAGAGTAGTGGCCGAGATTGCAGGAAGCGCCAGAGCATTATTGACTGCCGAGCGTACGGCCCTCAATTTCCTCCAGCGCCTGTCCGGGATTGCCACCAAAGTCGCTCAATATGTGGACTTGCTCCAGGGAACCAAAGCCCGCCTGGTGGATACGAGAAAAACCACGCCCGGTCACCGGGACCTCGAAAAGTATGCGGTCCGCTGCGGCGGAGGGCACAACCACCGCTTTGGCCTGAGCGACGGTATCCTGATCAAGGACAATCATCTGAAAATCGCCGGAGGAATCGAGCAGGCAGTCCGGCTGGCCAGAAAAGCCGCTCCGCACCTGACCAGGATCGAGGTCGAGGTCGATTTCCTGGACCAGATCGATGAGTGTCTGGCTGTCGGAGTGGATTGCATTCTGCTCGATAATATGAACCCTGATGAATTGCGCAAAGGAGTAGAGCTTATCAACCGCCGGTGTCTGACCGAGGCCTCCGGCGGGATTCAGGGAGAGAATATCCCTGAAATCGCCGCCACCGGCGTGGACCTGATCTCCGCAGGAGCCCTGACCCATACGGTCAAGGCTGTTGATATCAATATGGAGATTGTCTAGGGGGGTGTGAGGATCTTTTCGGGGAAAATTGACATCCTGATTATGATGCCCTATGATAATTCCAAGGGAAAGCAAAGGTAATATCACAGCTTAAAACGAGAAGCAACGAGGGCAGTAAGAATGAAAACAATTACCGTGAGAGGTATCGATCCTGATCTTGCAGCGAAATTAAAGCAGGTCGCGTCTGAGCAATCCAAGAGCATTAATCAGATCGCTCTGGAGACATTGAAAAAGGGTTTAGGTCTGGAACCACAGGAGAAATTAGCCAAAATTTATCATGACTTGGATCATCTTTTCGGAAGCTGGACAGAAGAAGAATTCACGACTATTGAAGATAAAATAAACCGCGAAAGAAAGATTGATGAGGAGTTGTGGTAGTGCAGGAGTTGCTGATTGATACCAATATCTATGCTTATGCTATGAAGGGTGATCCAGAGATAACTTCGGTCTTACGCCGATGTTATAAAATTGGGATTTGTGCTATCAGCATCGGAGAACTTTTATCCGGATTTAAAGGTGGCAGTAAGGAAGAAAAAAACAAAGAAGAATTGAAGCAATTTTTAGACTCGCCACGGGTTTTTCTTTACCCTATCGATGAAAATACTGCTGAATTTTACAGCTCCGTTTTGAGTGAGCTGAGAAAAATAGGCAAACCAATACCTACCAATGATATCTGGATAGCATCTGTGGCCTTCCAATATGGGCTCAAGGTATTTACCAGAGATGCTCATTTTAGCCATATTTCCGGTCTGATGGTCGTTGGAATTCGATCCCAATAGAGCACATGAACGTAGGGTGGGGGCTTTTCGCCCCACCAAATACTGCACGCGATCCCATCACCAATCCTAACTGGCCGCGTTTTTAATGTGCAGTGTACTGAGATTAATGTGCAGTGTACTGGGAGCTGTGTTTATATGTATGGATAGGAGAGTAGATAACCAGTGCTGTTAGTCATTGATGTCGGAAATACCAATATTGTTCTGGGAGTGTTTCGGGGGGATGAGCTTTGGGGGCAGTGGCGTATCTTTACCAACAAAAGCAAGACATCCGATGAGATCGGCCTCCTGATGACCCAACTGCTGGCTACCAGAGGGATTAATAAGGGAGAAATCTCCGATATCATTGTCTCCTCGGTGGTTCCCTCGATGGATGATGCCCTCCTGAGATCATGCCGGGACTATTTTACCCTTGAACCCGATTTTGTGCGGCCAGGGCAGGAAGAATACCTGTCCATTGCTTATGAAAAACCCGCTGAACTGGGGGCGGACCGGGTAGTCAATGCGGTAGCTGCCCTCCATCTGTATGGAGCCCCGGCCATTATCATCGACTTTGGAACCGCTACCACGTTCTGTGTGCTCTCGCGGGAAGGAAAATACCTTGGCGGCTGCATTTTCCCTGGAGTGCAGATTTCTTCATCCGCCCTGTTTAAGGCTGCGGAAAAGCTGGTCCCCGTAAAGATCGAGGAACCTGCCAGGGTCATTGGCCGCACGACCACAGGCGCTATTCAGTCCGGTTTTTTCTGGGGATTTTCAGCCATGGTGGAAGGACTGATAGCCAAGATTACCGAAGAGTTGCAGGATACCCCCCTGGTTATTGCCACCGGAGGAAATGCCCACCTTTTTCAGCGCGGATGTCCGGCTATTGACGTGTTCGACGAACAGCTCACCCTGAAGGGACTGCACATTATTCACCAAACCAAGCGGGGGCTGGAAGGCATGCCCCACTGATCCCACTGCCCACACTGATCAGGTTTCGCTGACCAGAGAGAACCTGCTGGTACTTTCAGTATTTTCATTCCTACCGCTTGGTGATATGATTATCGATATTACAGCATGTGGACGGGGAGTGCCTACATCTTTCCTCCAGATGTAAGCTCTCCTTCAAAACGCTCTATGGAGAAAAAAGATGAAAAAGGAATATTTTGAGATATTATTGGAAGACATTAAAAAGGACATAGGCTTGGTAGCAGAGAGCTATCAAACTCTGGATAAAAAGATTGATGATGTCAAGAATGAGCTTAATCAGAAGATCAATGATACGCAGGATTTCATGCGAGCTATGTACAAAGGTTTGGACAGGAAGATAGATCAGACGGCTGAGATGTTAGATAAGAAGATTGATCAGACTGCTGAGAGGTTAGATAAGAAGATAGATCAGACTGCTGAGAGGTTAGATAAGAAGATAGATCAGACTGCTGAGAGGTTAGATAAGAAGATTGATCAGACGGCTGAGAGGTTAGATAAGAAGATTGATCAGACGGCTGAGATGTTAGATAAGAAGGTTGATCAGACGGCTGAGGTGTTAGATAAGAAGATAGCTCAGACGGCTGAGATGTTAGATAAGAAGATAGATCAGACGGCTGAGGTGTTAGATAAGAAGGTTGATAAATTTTCGGAGAAGCTAGATAAACTAGATAAAAAGGTAGATAAGACAACGGGGAGCTTAAGCAAGAGAATAGACCAATTGGATGAGAAGATGGATATCCTCCATAAAGAGTTAAAAGGAGATATTCAGAGAGTGGAAACCAAGGTAGATAGGATAGCTGATACCTATACGAATCATGAAGAAAGAATAACTTCTGTTGAGAGAATAATCCATAATTGATTTTAGGGTTTTAGTGTCTGGCTGAAAATTTAAGATTTAGAAAGAAAAACTGTCCAAATGGTTTTAGGAAGTATAGATAAGATTGAGAGTAGCTTGGTTGATTTCGTTGAGAAATTAACAGACGAATATATCCAGAACAGTGACCTGCGGGAAAGAAAATCCAAAAGACAATTCTTTACTCCGCCACAGGTAGGCATATTTATGGCAAACATGTTTACTATCAGTAAGTCTGATATCCATTTGCTGGATCCTGGGGCAGGAACGGGGATGCTCAGTGCAGCCTTTTGCTGCCGTATCTTGAACCTGGATAGACCGGTCTCCCTCTCGATAGATGCCTTTGAGAATGATCCGAAATTAATTCCGGTGCTTGATACGGTATTTGGAAACTGTAAGTCGGAATTAGAAAAAAAGGGGCATACACTTGTATACAATATCACTCAGAAAGATTTTATCCTGAATAGGGTTAGCCTCCTTAAACAGAAAAGCCTTTTTGAGGATAGCAGATCGCCTCGTTATGATTTCATTATTTCCAATCCTCCTTACTACAAGCTCAACAAAAGCTCACTGCAGTCTCAGCTCATGGATGAATTTACCTCTGGACAGCCGAACATCTATGCTTTCTTTATGGCATTATCCTTGGAAATGCTCAAACCTGGCGGGCAGATGGTTTTCATCACGCCGAGAAGCTTTTGTTCCGGGCTGTATTTTAAGAAATTCAGAAAATGGCTTTTACAGCACAGCCGGATAACTAATCTCCACATATTTGAATCAAGAAGCAGCGTCTTTGATAAGAACGAGGTTTTACAGGAGAATATCATTATAAAAATTGCTCGCAATGATAATACCGAGCATACTGAGCATACTCAGCATACCGAGCAGCCAAAAGAAGTTGTTGTTTCAACGAGCAAAGACAAGTGCTTCCATAGTCTGGAAGAAATAAGAATTGACTATGAAGATGTTTTGCAGAGAAGGAATGGAGATATATTCATAAAAATTCCAGCCAAAGAGACTGATTTGAGGGTCCAGCACATCGTGAATTCCTGGGATCATACGCTGAAAGATTTAGGAATGAAAGTCTCCACAGGCCCTGTAGTCTCTTTCCGGGCCAAAACCTATCTCTCCCCGGAGTTTATCGATAAAAGGACAACATCACCCCTTTTATGGATGCATAATATCCAGGGCATGGACGTGATCTGGCCATTAATAAAGAAAAAGAAGGAAATGGCAATCAAGATAGAGGAGAGAACAAGACCCCTTTTAGTTCCAGCAGGTAATTATGTTCTCATAAAAAGGTTCAGCTCTAAAGAACAGAAGAGAAGGCTCTATGCGGGTGTGTTATTGAAATCGGAATTTGATTTTGAAAAGATTGGTATAGAAAATCATCTCAATTACCTATACAAATGTGACGGAATGCTCTCGGTTGAGGAGGCGTATGGTATCGCCGGCATCCTGAATTCGTCGCTCATGGATATATTCTTCCGGATGATAAACGGCAATACTCAGGTGAATGCCGTGGATATTTTAAACCTTCCCCTGCCTTCGATCGAATTGGTAAGAGAAATAGGAAGGTTGATTAAAAGGGATAAGCCACCAATAGGCAGGGAATTGGATATGGCTGTTGCGGAGGTGTTAGGCATAGATGGAAATCTGGCTGAAATAGTAAATGGCAAGGCCCAAGAGCATGACCGAACTCTACCAGAGGTGGTCACGGCTTACCAAATCACCAAGAAGATCGAAAGATACTGGGAAAAAGGGATATGAAGGTCATATATGACCAGAAGACTGATCCTATGACTATCATCTTCGTAGAAGATGTATCTATAGCCGAGAGCGATGAAGATAAACCGGGAGTTATCCTGGACTTATGATGCATCAGGAAACTTGGTATCACTGGAAATCCTCGATGCATCCCGCCGGATAAAGTCACCAAAACAGATTGATTATGATGATGCTGTTGAATTATTTAACCAGAAAAGGTTCAATAGCTCTGCATCAAGGGCGTATTACGCATCTTATCAAGCCATGTGGTCTGCTTTAGGTGATCCCAAAGATGGAGAGAGTTGGAGGCATCTTGCTATAATAAAGCACTTTGTGAGGGGATACCGGTTTGAATCAAACCATCCCAAGACAGGGCCAGGTCTATTGGAAGACAAACGCGACTGCCTTTAAGGCGAATGGCACTTACATAAGCCAAGCTTATAATATAGAGAGGACACAAAGCACACAGGGAAAAAAGATCTCCCGCAGAAGACGCAGAGAACAACCAATCCGGCAAGGTCCTGATGAAAGTCGGGATATATCGATGTGTCAACGGCCTGGAAGCAAGCAAAAAGTAAAAAGGCACAAGGAGGAACTTGTTTTACTTTTACTTTTCAATGATATCCTCTGCGTCTCAGCGTCTCTGCGGGAGAATTACTAATTCTTATGTAAGTGCCATTCCCTTTAAGGCGGCTTTACTCTTATAGGATAAGGAGTGATTATGACGTCGTAGATATTGATCAGCATAACTTAAAGGAATTACTAAAGATAGTAGAAGAGGTAATAAGTATTATTGCCGAGAAGGGAAGATAAACACAAGATGGCAGAGGCAATAGCAATTGAAAAGAGTCTGGCAAGGGCAGTTACAAAACTGGTAGACTCTCTTCATCAGAAATATCCAGGAATAAATATAAAGCCTATCCCCAGCTATGAGGATGAGGATTTTACGTTTGAGATAGCGATTCCCAAAGATATCCCTATTGATCAGGTCGAGGAAACTTGTCATAGGGAATGTATCAAGATTGAAGATGAATACGATTTATTTATCCTTCCCAAGGTTGTTTATAAGAAATAGCCTCAATGGCTGACATATTGCGGTTCGTTAACCAGCAGAAGAAATTATTTATAATCCTCCTGAAATTGAATACTTAACAATACCCAACGCGCTTCAATGGCGATTACACAGTATATAGCCATATCATCGATAAGGCCGACCTGGTTGATGATGTCATAGTGTCATGATATCTCATGAGCCAGAATTTATTATGTACAAGCATACAAAGCCCAAAGAGAAAGCCCGAATAGAATTTGGAGATTTTCAAACTCCGCAGGAGTTGGCTTTCCTGATTTGCAGGTTTCTCAGGAGCACGGGTATTGCGCCTTTATCGATAGTCGAGCCAACTTGTGGACAGGGCAGTTTTCTCATCGCTGCCCTGGAGACTTTTACCTCGGCCAGCCAGGTGCTGGGGATTGATATTAACAGCTCCTATCTCAATAAGGTACGCGATAAGTTATTGAATCATCCATTCTCAGGCAAGGTCGAGCTCAAGCACGGGGATTTTTTTGCCCTGAGATGGAGAAACATAGTAGACACCTTGCCTGAGCCTTTATTGATAATAGGAAATCCACCCTGGGTAACGAACTCCGAATTGGGAAGTATCGATGGCGGGAATCTTCCCTTGAAGTCTAACTTTCAACATCATGGAGGACTTGACGCCATTACGGGTAAAAGTAATTTCGATATCTCGGAATGGATGCTGATTCAATTACTTACCTGTATCAGGCATAAACAGGCGATACTGGCTATGCTGTGCAAGACTGCTGTTGCCCGTAAGGTTCTCAAGGATATGTGGCAGAATAACCCTGGGATAGCCAATGCCGCAATCTATTTGATTGATGCAAAGAAATACTTCAATGTTTCTGTCGATGCATGTTTGCTCATATGTCATGCCAATAAAAGGCAAGTTACTATGGATTTTCTCCATTTCCCCTACTATAAGGGCTCCCTGTTTCTCGATGAGGAGGGTGGAAATAGCCATCACCCCCACCCAACCTCCCCCCTCAAGGGGGAGGAGCCCAAAGATGCCCCCCCTGACACAGGGGCTCCCTGCCTCAAGGGGGCGGGGGGGAGGGAAAGCTCTCTCCTTAAGGGAGATAGCCAAGGCCCTCCCCTCAAGTGTGATGGTGAATGCTCCCACACAAGATTGGAAACATCTGAAGTTTCCAACCATGCGTATGTCTATCCGTGTCTTACCCAAAACTCACCCATTGCAGCCATTGGTATCAGAGATTCCCGGCTCATCGCTGACATAACAAAATACACCCGGTGGAAGCATCTTGAGCTTGAAGGGGAGGAGTTGTATACATGGCGATCCGGGATAAAGCATGATTGCAGGAAAGTGATGGAACTCATCCAGGAGGAGAATTCCTATAGGAATGGCTTAGGTGAATGTTACGACCTTGAGGATAACTGTATCTATCCATTCCTCAAAAGTTCTGACCTTGGCAGGCGGGAAGATAGTGCTTTTTGCAAGGATGGTGCTTCTTGTATTGTTCCTCGTTGTTGGGTTATAATTACTCAGGAATTTGTCGGGCAGGACACTTCCACTATCCGCCATAAGGCACCAAAAACATGGCGTTATTTAGTAGACCACAGGGATTTCTTTACTCAGCGTAAGAGCTCGATTTATAAAAACCGTCCCCCTTTTGCTATTTTTGCCATAGGGGATTATGCATTTTCACCCTGGAAGGTAGCGATATCCGGGCTCTATAAAAAGCTTTATTTTGTTGTCATCGGCCCCCATGCTGGTAAACCCGTTATGGTAGATGATACCTGTTATTTTATTTCATGCCACAGTGAAGGTGAGGCTAACTTGATTGCAGAGTTATTAAATTCATCTCCTTCGCGTGAGTTCCTGTCGTCGTTCATATTTTGGGATGCAAAAAGGCCGGTTACAGTCGAAGTTCTCAGGCGAATAGATATTGTTAAGCTTGCTGATGTCTTAGGCAGGAAGGAAGAGATTGAATTTTATTTAGGCAAGAAGAAACAATAGGGTTTGGAAGCGGGAGTTATCGAATGCGGGAGTACAAGGATAGAGTCAGGGAGTATTTTTCGCATAAGAAGGGGGAGGGATTGATTCTTTCCCCAATCAATTGGCTGGTGATTGAAAAATGGGAGAAGATGGGCATCCCTTTGCATGTTGTTATCCAGGGGATAGATAAAACCTTTGAGCATCTTCGCTCAAGCGGCCTTCAGCAGAAAAAGGTTCACCATCTTGCCTATTGCGAACCGGAAATCATGAATTTATGGAAGGCGCATCAGAAAAAGAGCTATATTGGATCGGGCACCCATAATGAATCAGGTATCCAGAACGGATCAGGTATCCATGACGGATCAGGCAATCAGTATGAAGGAGCAGCCACCCATGTGGATCAGATGCAGCAGAGTTCTGGTGAGGAGCAAAAAAAGCTTCGGGAGTATATTGACCGGAGGATATCCCTGGCAATCAGGGAGATAACGCGGGCAATGGAAAAGCTGAACAAAGGCGCAGGCAGCAGCCAGGGGGCTGATGCCAGTATGGGCCAGGAGTCCAATTCCGGCGAGCCACTGACAGATGTTTTTGGCCGCATCGTTGGTGATATCCACCTGGAAGAGGAGTTAGCCAGTCTTCAGCAGGAAATCCGGGCATGTCACCGCATTGACGCAGAGGCAATCGAAAAGCGGCTGCAGGGGCTGGACGAGCGGCTTGTGCAAGGTCTCCTGGATGCTCTTCCCGCAGATAAAAGGGATGCTCTTCTCCTGGCTGCCCAGAGGCAGACCCGAAGGTATAAAAACCAGATGGAAAGTGATGCTTATCAGGAAACGGTTCGGGCTTGTTCCATTGAACTTCTGAGGGCAGAGTTAGGTATCCACCAACTGAGTCTTTATCAATGAGCGGGGTTACCTGCAACGAAGCTCGATTCGATATAAATGAGGATTGATCAGCCATGAATGAATCTCAAGAGATACAAGGTGAACAGCAGCCTATGTTCGATGAAAACTGCCCCACCTGCGAGGGGACCGGGTGGGAGCGGGTTATCGAGGATGGTTTCGAGAAGGTCAAAAGGTGTAAGTGCTACTATCAGGCGCGGCGAAAACGGCTGTTATTGGCGGCCCGGATACCCCGCAGGTATTCACACTGCACACTGGACCGGTTTATCGTCAGCGATGTCGATTACGAGGAATGCTCCAAGGGCTTATCCAAGGGCAGGGGTTTGGATCCCTATAAGAACCATGTCAATATTGCCGGGGCTAAATTCGGGGCTGAAAATTTTATCCGGAAATATCGGACTACCCAGCAGAAAGAGGGTATTTTCTTTATGGGTAAATGCGGTGTGGGAAAGACACACCTTGCGGTAGCCATTATCCGGGAGCTTATTGAAAATGGGGGAGTCCCCTGCATGTTCTATGATTTCCGGGACCTGCTCAAGGAGATTCAGGCATCGTACAACCCGCAGTCTCAAATCTCTGAATACTCGGTCCTGGAGCCGGTATTGACGATAGAGATTTTACTTCTGGATGAGTTGGGAGCGGCCAAAGTGACAGACTGGATGCGGGATACGTTGACCTATATCCTCAACACCCGCTACAATGAGAACCTGACGACCATTATCACTTCCAACTGGCTGGATGAGAAGAAAGATAACAATGATGAGATACTGGAGGAGCGAATCGGGGAACGGTTGCGCTCCCGGCTCTCTGAGATGTGCAAGGTCTATGAAATTATTGGCCAGGATTTTCGGAGAAAGAGCGGCCGTGCTTACTCGTGAATCCGGGATTCGGGGTTGGCAGGAATAGAGAACATCTGGCAATGTAACCATAACATATAACCGGAGGAGAAATACATCATGGGAATGTGGGTTGGCAGAGGCAGAAAAGCCAGGCGATGCTATGGCTTTGATGAGATTGCCCTGGTACCGGGAAAAATTACTATTAATCCAAACGATGTCGATGTAAAATGGAAATTGCGGGATCTGGAGTTTGAAATTCCGATTATGGCTGCGGCCATGGATGGAGTGGTAGACTGCAGGTTTGCCATTGAGATGGGAAAACTTGGAGGTCTGGCTGTTCTGAACCTGGAAGGGGTGCAGACCCGCTACGAGGATCCGCAGGAAGCGATTAACATGATCATCAATGCGGAGATGCAGGAATCCACGCGGGTGATCCAGGAGGTATACAGCAGGCCGGTGCAGGAGGAATTGATCAGCAAAAGGATCGGGGAAATGAAAGCTGCCGGAGTGAAGGTCGCTGTTTCGAGCATCCCCATGAATGCGGAGCGCTTTGGCCGGATCGCCCAGGAAGCGGGAGCGGATGTGTTTGTGGTCCAGTCCACCGTCACCACGGTGAGACACTACTCTACGGAATATGAAACCGTTGATTTTTTCAAGCTTCGCAGGCAGATCACTATCCCTCTGATCATCGGCAACTGTGTCACCTTTGATACCACAGTGGAGCTTATGGAGACCGGAGCGGATGCCCTGTTGATCGGGGTTGGGCCGGGTGCGGCCTGCACCACCCGCGGAGTACTGGGTATCGGAGTCCCCCAGGTAACAGCTACGGCGGACGCTGCGGCGGCCCGGGATTTTTATTATAAGCAATCAGGAAGGTATGTTCCGGTTATCACGGACGGCGGCATGTCGGTCGGCGGGGATATTTGCAAGGCCTTTGCCAGCGGAGCGGATGCGGTTATGGTGGGATCAGCTTTCACCCGGGCTCAGGAAGCACCGGGCAAGGGGTATCACTGGGGAATGGCCATGCCTCATGCAGCCCTGCCTCGAGGCACCAAAATCAAGACCAGAGTCTCAGGCACCCTGAAGCAGATTCTCTTTGGACCTGCCGAACTGGATGATGGATCCCAGAACCTGGTAGGCGCGCTGAAAACCTCGATGGGTAACTGCGGAGCCAAAAACATCCGGGAGATGCAGATGACGGAGTTGATCATTGCCCCGGCTATCAAGACCGAAGGCAAGATCTTTCAGCAAGTTCAGCGCGTTGGGATGGGGAAATAATGACCGGCATTGACCAGAAGATTTTAATCTATGATTTCGGATCTCAATACACGCAGCTTATTGCCCGCTGTATCAGAGAGAGCAAGGTTTACTGTGAGATCGTCCCCTATACCTTTGACCTGGAAAAACTGCGGCAGGCCAATCCCACCGGACTTATCTTCTCCGGCGGGCCATTCAGCGTCTTTGACCCGCAGGCACCTCTGGTGACCGGGGAAATCATGGCTTTGGGCATTCCCATCCTGGGGATCTGCTATGGCATGCAGTTGATTGCCCATCTGTCAGGAGGAGAAGTAGCTCGCACACCCAAGCGGGAATATGGAAAAGCGGAGCTTCAGGTGGATAATGCCGGGGATGATCTGTTTCAGGGGTTTGCGATTGAAAACAATGTGGTCTGGATGAGTCACGGGGACCAGATCGTTCATCTGCCCCACTGCTTTACTCCTCTGGCTCATACGGCCAATGCTCCCTATGCGGCCATCAAACACCGGGACAAGCCTATTTATGGTGTGCAGTTTCATCCGGAAGTCGTTCATACGCACCAGGGAAGAAAAATCCTCCAAAATTTCGTTCACCGGATCTGCCAATGCGCTCCGGATTGGACCATGGCCTCATTCATCACTCATGCCATTCACACCATCAGGAAGAAGGTGGGGGACAAGCGGGTAATATGCGCCCTGAGCGGCGGAGTGGACTCATCGGTAGCCGCTGTCCTGACCCATGAAGCCATCGGAGACCAGCTGACCTGCATTTTCGTGGATAATGGTCTTTTGCGCAAAGGGGAAGCGGAAAAGGTGCAGGATGTCTTTGGGAGGTTTTTTCACATCAGGCTGGTCCACTGCCATGCTGCAGAGCGGTTCCTGAAAAAACTGGCCGGGGTCACTGACCCGGAAAGGAAACGCAAGATTATCGGCAATGAATTTATCTTCCTTTTCGAAGAGGAAGCCGGTAAGATTCAGGATGCGGAATTTCTGGTACAGGGGACTCTCTATCCGGACGTGATCGAGAGCGTCTCGGTCAAAGGGCCTTCGGCCACGATCAAGAGCCATCATAACGTCGGAGGACTGCCGGAGAGGATGAATCTGCAAATTCTGGAGCCGCTTCGGGAATTGTTCAAGGATGAGGTGCGCCTTGTCGGCAAAGAGCTGGGAATCCCGGAAGAGATTATCTGGCGGCAGCCTTTCCCGGGGCCGGGTCTGGCTATCCGGGTAATCGGCGAGGTGACCGAAGAGCGGCTGAAAATTTTGCGGGAATCGGATGTCATCGTGCTGGAGGAAATCCGGGCCGCCGGTCTCTACCGGCAGATATGGCAATCCTTCGCTATCCTGCTTCCCCTGAAAACCGTCGGAGTTATGGGGGATGACCGGACCTACGAGAATGTCATTGCCCTTCGGGCAGTCAACAGCCTCGATGGCATGACCGCTGACTGGGTAAAGCTGCCCTATGAAGTGCTGGAGCGGATATCCAACCGTATCATCAACGAGGTGAATGGCGTCAACCGCGTGGTTTACGACATCAGCTCCAAGCCGCCAAGCACCATCGAGTGGGAGTGAGGGAAAAGGCAAAAATACAAAAGAAAATACAAAGGACACCACAGAGACACAGAGGCACAGAGAGACACAGAGAGTGGTAGTAGCCGCTCTTTGTGTGATTGCCTAGGTCTTTTGAGAGTTTTCGAGCTGCTGTTGAGAAGCTTCGCTTCTGACTTCCGATTAACTGCAACCCTACCAACCAGGGATAATCATACGTTATGAGTAACTCAAATTTCGTCCATCTTCACGTACATACCCAGTACAGCCTGCTGGATGGTGCCTGCCGGATCAACCGGCTGGTTGACAGGGCCAGAGAGTGGGGAATGCCTGCTCTGGCCATTACCGATCATGGCAACATGTTCGGGGCAATAGAGTTTTACCAGGCGGTCAAGAAGGCTGGTTTAAAACCGATTATCGGCTGCGAGGTCTATGTGGCCCCCAAAAGCCGGAAAGAGAGAAGCTCGCGGGGCATCACCGATGCCGCTTATCATCTGGTTCTCCTGGCCAGGGATTGGTGCGGCTATCAGAATTTAGTGCGTCTGGTCACAGCCGGGTATCTGGAGGGATTCTATTATAAGCCCCGGATTGACAAGGAGATTTTACAGCAGCACGCTGAAGGATTGATAGCCATGAGTGCCTGCCTGAAGGGGGAGATTCCCCACCTTTTAGCCCGGGGAATGAGGGATGAAGCCCGGCAGGTTATCGGCCAGTATACGGAAATCATGGGAAAGGAAAATTTCTTTCTGGAGATTCAAAGCAACGGGATCCCGGAACAGGCGACGGTGAACCGGGAACTGATCGAGCTGGCCAGAGAGATGGACCTTTCCCTGGTGGCCACCAATGACTGTCACTACCTTGAGGCCAGGGAGGCTTTCAGCCATGAGGTGCTTCTGTGCCTTCAGACCGGAAAAACGCTGAGCGATCCCAAGCGGATGAAGATGTCCACGGACCAGTTTTACTTTCGCTCTCCCCGGGAAATGGCCGCCCTCTTTCAGGATATTCCGGAGGCAATCAGCAATACCCTGTCCATTGCCGAGCGATGCAACCTGGAATTCAAGTTTGGTCAGTATTACCTGCCCAATTACCAGCCTCCTGCCGGAAACACCCTGGAGAGTTACCTTGAGGAGCTTGCCTACCAGGGGATTGCACGGCGGTACGATATCCTGCGGGATTGCGATCTAACGCCACGGCTGGAGCGGCTCAAGCAGGAAAGGGCGTCTTCGGGAAACGGGCAGGATGCGCCCAAGATACCCCTGCACGAAACACCACAGCAGGCAGCTATCCTGGACCGGCTCGACCTTGAGCTTCGGGTGATCGAGAAGATGGGCTTTCCCGGTTATTTTCTGGTCGTCTGGGATTTCGTTCATCATGCGCGCAGCCAGGGAATCGCTGTTGGCCCCGGAAGGGGCTCGGCAGCCGGAAGTCTTGTTGCCTATGCGCTTGGCATCACCGATATCGACCCTCTGGCCTATGGGCTGCTCTTTGAGCGGTTTTTGAATCCAGAGCGGGTGAGCATGCCGGATATCGATATTGATTTTTGCATGCGCCGCAGGGATGAGGTGATCGATTATGTAGGGACAAAGTATGGCCGCGATAATGTGGCCCAGATCATCACCTTCGGAACTATGGCTGCCAAGGGAGTGGTGCGGGATGTGGGACGGGTCCTGGGTATGGAGTATGCCGAAACGGACCGGATCGCCAAGCTCATACCCAATGTTTTGAACATCACCCTGGAAGAGGCACTGCAGCAGGAGGAGCGCCTGCGAAACCTGATCCAGGAGGATGAGAAGGTAGCACAGTTGTTCGAGATTTCGAAGGTCCTCGAAGGATTGACCCGCCATGCCTCGACCCATGCGGCCGGCATTGTGATCAGCCCGCGTCCGCTGGTGGAATTTCTTCCCCTCTACAGCGTGCAAAAGGAAAAAGGCGACGGTGTGGCAGCCAAGGGGGATGTAGTCTGCCAGTTCCAGATGAAGGATGTTGAAAAGATCGGCCTGCTGAAGATGGATTTTCTCGGACTGCGCACCCTGACCCTGATCCAGGATGCCCTGCAGTTGATTCAGGAATCTCGCGGACTGCACCTGGATCTGAACACCATACCGATGGATGACGAGGCTACCTTCAACCTGCTGAAGGAGGCCAGAACCGTTGGAGTGTTCCAGCTTGAAAGTTCGGGGATGAGGGACCTGCTGCGGAGAATGAAGCCGGACCGGTTTGAGGATCTGATCGCCCTGGTGGCTCTTTTCCGGCCCGGACCCCTGGGCAGCGGGATGGTGGATGATTTTATCCAGCGAAAGTTCGGCAAGGTCGAGATCCGCTATGATCATCCCTGCCTGGAAAGCATCCTGAAAGAGACCTACGGGGTTATTGTCTATCAGGAGCAGGTCATGAAGATTGCCAGCGAACTGGCCGGATTTACCCTGGGTGATGCGGACCTGCTGCGCCGGGCCATGGGAAAAAAAGACCCGGAGGTCATGGCCAGACAGAAAAGCAAATTCATCGACGGTGCCACGGCCAGGGGAGTTGACCCGCAAGTTTCGGATAAAATCTTCAATCTGATCTTTCATTTTGCAGGCTACGGGTTCAACAAGTCTCACAGTGCAGCCTATGCCCTTATTTCCTACCGGACCGCTTATTTGAAAGCCCATTATCCGGTCGAACTGATGGCTGCCCTGATGACCAGTGAAAAGGAAGATACTGATGAGGTAGTTAAATTCATCAATGAAGCCAGAGAGATGGGTATCGCCATTCTGCCGCCTGAGGTGAATGAAAGCCAGATCAACTTTAATGTGGTTGACGGCCGCATCCGGTTTGGCCTGGCAGCTATCAAGAATGTGGGAGAGAATGCTGTTGCCGCCATTATCAAAGCCCGGCAGAAGGGTGGCAAATTTTCGGACCTGTTCGATTTCTGTCGCCGGGTGGACCTGCGGACGGTTAACAAACGGGTCATGGAAAGCCTGGTCAAGTCGGGGGCTTTCGACTCCCTGGGAGGCCACAGGGCACAATTGATGGAAGCCCTTGACGAGGCAGTGGAATTTGGGCAGATGATGCAAAAAGCCAAAAGCAGCCGTCAGACCTCGCTGTTTGACTATGATGAAGAGCAGGGAAATGGCCAGAACGATGGCAGTGGCAGCAGCCAGCCCCATGCCCTGCCCCGGACTGAGGAATGGCATGACAGGCAGCGTCTGCAATATGAGAAGGAAGTGATCGGCTTTTACCTCACCGGGCACCCCCTGAACCGCTATGCCCTGGACCTGCAATCACATACCAGCCACACTACTCAGGATATTCCCTCCCTGCCCGCCAAACAGGCGGTAAGGATTGGCGGTTTACTGAAACTGGAGCGGGAAATTGTGACCCATAAAAAGGGGGAGAGGATGGCTTTTGCTCTTCTTGAGGATATCTCTGGTACGGTAGAGATCGTTCTTTTTCCTGATGTATATAAAAGTGCGGCTGAATTCGTGAACCAGGACATTCCCGTGCTGATTAAAGGTCAGGTGGATATCAAGGGGGAAAAGGCGGCTGTTGCGGCCGATGAGGTTGTGTCCCTGGATGAGCTGCGCAAAAAACTGGTGAAGGAGCTTCATCTGCGGTTGCCCGTTCAGGGTTTCGGTTCGGAGGATGTGAAGGATCTGTATCAGCTTGTTCAAAAACATCAGGGCCGGTGCAGGCTCTATCTGCATTTTTTCCCCGAAGGGGGAAAGGAGTTCGTCTTTCTGGCTGGTTCCGATATTCGGGTTGAGCCTTCGGAAGATTTGATCATGGAAATCGAAAAACGCCTGGGAAAGGGATCGGTCCTGCTGGAAAGATAAGCAGTAGGTAGTTACAAGAAAGATAGACAAGGAAATTGAGAATATTGGAATTTTAGGGTCAATTTGATTCCAAAGAAAAGCCGAATGAATATGGGCGGGGAATCAGGAGCCGGAATCCGCGATGCGGAAAAAAGTATTTCTCCTGACTTCTGGCTTCTGGCTTCTGGCTTCTCGATTGACCTGTAAGCTTAAAAGGGAGCAGAGAAATAGGTGGCTATTCTGGATTTTGAAAAACAATTCATTGAATTGGATGGCGCTATTCGGGAAATGCGGAATCTGGCTGCAGAATGGGGCGATAATGCCCGCCAGGAGTTGAAGAGGCTGAAGAAAAGGCGTCAGAAGATTTTTTATGAAACCTATGCCAAATTGACACCCTGGCAAAGAACACTCCTGGCCAGGCACCCTGACAGACCCTATACGCTGGATTATATTAATTTGATCTTTTCCGATTTTATCGAATTGCGCGGAGACCGGAAATTCAGCGATGATCCAGCCATTGTTGGAGGATTTGCTCAACTGGAGGGGCAGAAAGTAATTGTCATCGGTCATCAGAAGGGGAGAGGGACCAAGGAAAACATCAACCGGAACTTCGGCATGGCAAGCCCCGAAGGGTTCCGCAAGGCCCTGCGGATTATGAAACTGGCTGAAAAATTCCGCAAGCCGGTGATTACCTTTATCGATACACCCGGAGCCTATCCGGGCCTTGGTGCGGAAGAGCGGGGGCAAGCCGAGGCTATTGCCCGCAACCTCTATGAGATGATTTTGCTCCGCGTGCCCATCATTTCAGTTGTCACTGGAGAGGGAGGAAGCGGCGGAGCACTGGCTCTGGGGGTTGCCGACCGGCTGCTGATGCTGGAAAACAGTGTTTATTCCGTGATTTCTCCTGAAGGCTGCGCTGCTATTCTCTGGAAAGATCATACCAAAGCCACTGATGCAGCCAGTGCCCTGCGAATGACTGCTCAGGATTTATTGAAGCTTAAGGTTGCCGACGAAGTCCTGAAAGAGCCCATCGGCGGAGCGCACCGCAATCCCGCAATGACTGCCCATATCATTCGGCGGGCTATCATGCGGAGTCTTGCCCGGTTATCCACTGTTTCGGAAGACAAACTCCTGGAGGACCGGTACCGGCGATATCGCCAGTATGGAGTGTATCGGGAACTGGTGGAGTAGATCCTTCGGGCAAAAGCCCCCTTCGTCGTTCGAACTCGGATGTATCATCCTCAACTGAACTGTGGTTTGATCCTCAGAGGTGGAGTTTGAAGCAAAATCAATGGCTTACGGGAAGGAATCCCTCAAGCCGGATTGGATAATGGCTTCATTATGATGCATTTCTTCTATCTTTGCCTGGAGAGGGGTCTCAGGAGCCAACCATAGATGGCAGGTACCCACTGAGGCACCATGATGAGCCGGGTGTTCCTGGCTCGGTATCGCTTGAAAAATTTTTAATTTTTCAGTAAGTTACGCTCGATTGTTGAATATCAGCTCAGATGTTGAAAAATTTGTTACCAGTTGATCGATGGCCAGGAACCAGAGAAGATGTGCTTTCCATTTATGGCCGATACCAAATGATCAGCAATAAATCTAATCTTCAAGTTGTAGATCAATTATAATATTTCCAGGGATATCCTTAACTTGCTAACATAAAACCTGTTTTATTTGGTTGATCATAGTTCTGCAACCTTTATTGTCCTCGTATCGCCCTTCCACGTTTTTACCCTCATCGGCATTATTTGCACAAAAGAAAAGCATCTCAGGAGGATCTGAATTTATCAGTTCTGAAGAGGAGAGGTTCAACTAATTGATTTATTTAATTTAATCTTTTCCCTGATTTTGGCAGTAATTTTGCAAGGTTATCGTTATGGTTCCGTTACTGTTCTCTAGCTGGTTTTATTAACTGCTAACCGTCAACCTTGTTTGGTCCCCTTTTATACCGAGGGGAATTGAAGGAGGGGAGAATCTTGAAAGAAAAACATCTTTTCCTTTTCGCTCTGTTCAGTATGGTGCTGATATTCTCTTCCAGTATTTGCTTCGCGGCAGTGGGCCCTCAGCAGGTTAAATCTTTTAGCAGCTCTGGTGGAGAGATGAAATCAGCATCCTCAGTTTCAGGATCCGGAACTAATGGCGTCCCCAAAGCCTTTTTGACCGCCAGGCAGGGAGGAAACCGCCAATTCCGGTGGACCACAACCGGCAAGGTTCCCGGTGACAGATCAGCCAGAGGAGCCCTCGATGGCTCATCCTACTCCAGCAAAGATAATACCTTCACTACCACGGTACTCTCAGATACCGTGAAGATTGGTCAGCAAAGCCAACCTCCCAGCTATAATGTCTATAAGGCCTTCCTGTCCTTCGACACTTCCGGCATTCCCCAGGATGCCACCAATATTTCCGCAAAACTGGTTTTTTATGGGAAAAGAAAGGTGCTGACCGGGACGCCAAGCCCGGATTTTTCCATCCATGTGTTTAAATCGGTTTATGAAGAACCTCTCTGGAACTCGGATTGGGAAGCGACCACAGGGGCCCCATTCGAGGATGCCGCCAAATATGCGAGCGATGCCAATGTCCCTGTCAATCCCAATGCATCCCAGGAGGAAGTAGCCCTAAATTCTGAACTTTGCCGTAATGAGATTGCCATCAGTGATGCTTCCTTACTGATCACCAAGGGGGGAATTACCAAGCTGGCGCTGGTAAGCTCCAATACATATGCGGGATCTGCCCCTTCAGCCGATGAGTATATTGAGATCTATTCTCCCAATGCAGTGAAAGAGTTACGGCCTCGCCTGGAAATCAGCTATGATGGAAGTGCGATGGAAATCAAGCCGGTATTGAGATGGCTTGCCGGGGACGCGTACTTTAAGGATACCGGTGCTTATCCTGATCAGATATACACCGGAGCAACGTCCGTAACTTTTCGGGTGCGCTATTTCAGTGCTGATGCAAATGGAGACTCCGGCCCTGCACCTGAAGTCCATCAGGTGTTGATCGATATCAACAGCGATGGAGATTATGATGATCCGGGCGAACAGGTAGATATGGAGGCTTTGCCTGATCCAGGAGATGATTACAGCGATGGAAGAGATTACGGAGCGACAGTCACCCTGGTCGGCAATGGGAAAAACATCAAGTATCAATTCCTGTTCAAGTCCGATGCAGATAGTACCGTTGAAGCAGGAGGTTCTCCCGCAACGGCTCAGGTGATTACTGCCATCCAGGCTGAGAAGAAGTCAAAAAGTGATAGTAAATCCTGTTTTATTTCCTCTCTGTAAGGGGGAGTTCACTTACCTGAATTTTTACAAAAAGGGCTGCCGTGGAAGGCAGCCCTTTTTTGTTTCAGCCGGTTTTGTACGCATGTCTCGTCTCTGGCTCCCTAAAACCGTCATTCCGATTCAGCCGCAAGTTGAAAGATTTATGGCAATAAGATATAATAACACTGATCTAAGCCTGATTTTAGGGTTCATTCAAGGCTATATTACCAACCCATGCCATCAACGGGCAGGAGAAATTTTCCCATGCACGAGCTGTCGCTGGTCCAGGAGTTGATTGGAGTATTAGAGGAGCAGGTGAGGGTTCATACGGTAAAAAAGGTCCTTCGCGTAAACCTGAGGGTAGGGAAAATGACATCTGTCGTGCCTTCTTCTCTCGCCTTTTGCTTTGAGGTTTTATCCCGCGGCACCAGCCTTGAAGGGGCGGTACTTGATATCGAAGAGATTCCGGTAAGATGCCGGTGTACCACGTGCCAGGAGGAATTTGAGGTTGAATCCTTTACCTTTTTCTGCCCAAAGTGCGGGGGGAATAACCTTGAGCAGCTCTCAGGCCGTGAATTTTTGATTCATCATCTGGAGGTCGATTGAGTGGAAATCAAGGTATTATCCAATATTTTAAAGGCCAATGAGGCTATTGCCGAGGAGAACCGGCAACTGTTTTCACAAGAGGGGATTCTGGTTTTCAATTTAATCAGTTCCCCGGGCTCGGGGAAGACATCGATACTGGAAAAAACGATTGAGCATTTGCTTCCTGACTTTCGGCTCGGTGTTATCGAGGGAGATATCCAGACCAGCAGGGACGCAGAGCGGATCCATGCCCTGGGGATTCCGGTAATTCAGATTAATACTCAGGGGGGATGTCATCTTGATGCCAACATGGTCAAAATGGCCCTGCCCGCGCTGCCGCTGAAGGAGCTTGATTGTCTGATCATCGAAAATGTGGGCAACCTTGTCTGCCCGGCTGACTACCAGTTGGGGGAGCACATGAAGGTCGTGGTCCTGAGTGTCACCGAAGGTGATGACAAGCCCAGTAAGTATCCGGCGATATTCCATGAAAGTCGAATCCTGATCATGAATAAAATAGATTTATTGCCATTTACCAACTTTGATCTGGCCGCAGCCAGAGAGTCGGCCTTGCAGATCAATCCTCACCTGAGGATATTCGAAGTTTCCTGCAAGAGCGGTCAGGGGATCGATTCATGGACGGGCTGGCTGAAGGCAGAGATAAAAAAGCATCGTTCAGCACAGTAGAGTGGTCAGTGGCCAGTGATCAGTGATCATTATGAGGTTAGCATCTCCCATGAAAGGTATAGTAAGCTCCTGTGCCCGTTGTGCAGAGTATGGCGGGCACGGTGATTCCCGCCGGGAAAAAGTACGGGCCAGGCTGCTGGTCAAGGGTGTGGTTCAGGGAGTGGGCTTTCGTCCCTTTGTGGGCCGCTTTGCTCAGGAAAACCATGTATCCGGCTGGGTTTTGAATTCTTCTTCCGGCGTTGAAATCGAGGTCGAGGGACATCGCGGGGATGTGGAAAAGTTTGTGCAGGGGTTTGCTGAAAGAGTACCTTCCAGGGCATTGATAACCCGGCTCGATGTTTCCTATCATCCTCCGGCAGGATACCTTGGGTTCACTATTCAGGAGAGTATTGTTCAGCCCCAGGAATTCACCCTGATTTCGCCGGATCTTGCTATCTGCCCCGATTGCCTCCGCGAGCTTCGAGACCCCCGGAACCGGCGGTATGGCTATCCCTTTATCAACTGCACCAACTGCGGTCCGCGCTACACCATCATCCGGGATATCCCCTACGATCGCGCCAGAACAACCATGCAAAAATTTGTTATGTGTCCTGCCTGTGAGAGGGAGTATGGCGATCCCGCTGACCGAAGGTTCCACGCCCAGCCGAATGCCTGCCGGGACTGCGGCCCGAAAATCTGGCTGACTGACTCGAAGGGTAATCGATGCTCCGGCGATGCCGGAGCTGGCGACACTATAGTCAGGGCCAGGGACCTTTTGGCCCAGGGGAAGATTCTGGCCATCAAGGGGCTGGGCGGCTTTCATCTGGCCTGCGATGCAGGCGATGAAGAAGCTGTGCGGGCTTTACGGTCGCGGAAGAGACGGGAGGAAAAACCCTTTGCCCTCATGGCCGGAACGGTCGCGGATATCAGGCTGTTTTGCCATGTTTCCGAACAGGAGGAGCAGAGTCTCACATCTCCCCGGGCGCCGATCGTCCTTCTCAAGAAGCGGGATGATTCACTTCTTGCACCCTCCGTGGCCCCGAAGAGTGAGCATTTTGGGGTCATGCTTCCCTACACTCCGCTGCATCATCTGTTGATGGATGGTCCCTGTCCTGCCCTGGTCATGACCAGCGGCAATATCAGTCAGGAGCCGATTGTGATTTCCAACGAAGAGGCTCTGGCGAGGCTTTCAGGGATAGCCGATTATTTTCTCTTCCATGACCGGGATATTTATACCCGCGCCGATGATTCGATTGTTCAAATCGTGGAGGGAAAAGAAGCCCTCATTCGCCGGTCACGGGGATATTGCCCCCTGCCGGTTCATCTGGGGAAGCATTTCCGGCAAAACATCGGCCACCAGGGATACCGGGAAGTGCTGGCCTGCGGTGCTGAATTGAAAAACACCATTTGCCTGACCAGGGAGGAGGATGCTTTTGTCAGCCAGTACCTCGGTGATCTGGAAAACCTGGAAACCTTCCGGTTTTTTGAGCACACGGTCAATAAAATGAAGCGCATCCTGAAAGTCGATCCCAAAATCATCGCCTATGACCTGCATCCGGATTACCTGAGCACCAAGTATGCGCAAGCCGCCGCCGGATTCGATCTTCGGGTCCCCGTGCAGCATCATCATGCTCATATAGCCAGTTGTATGGCAGAGAATGGACTGGATGGCAGGGTAATCGGGATCGCCTGGGACGGCACCGGATACGGCGAGGATGGATGCATCTGGGGAGGTGAATTTCTGGTTGCCGATTTTGCCTCCTTTGAGCGAAAAGCCTTCTTTTCGTATGTTCCCCTGCCGGGAGGACACATGGCCATCAGGGAGCCGTATCGCATGGCCTTCAGCTATCTTTACCAGGTGTTCGGAGAGGGGCTGATGGACCTGGACCTGAACTTTCTGCGTCAGATCGACCGGGGTAAACAGCGGGCGGTTATGGAAATTATTCGAAAAGGAATCAACTCTCCCCTGACTTCCAGTGCGGGGAGGATTTTCGAGGCCCTTGCCAGCATCCTGGGAGTAAGGCACCGAAACACCTTTGAAGGGCAGGCAGCCATGGACCTTGAGTACCTTGCCTCTTCAGCGAAGGTCAGGGAGGGGGTATCCTCATACCCTTATATCATCAGGCAGGCAGCCAGCCAGTACCTGATCGAAACAGCGCCCATGTTTGAGCGGATCGTGCATGACCTCGTTGACCATCAGGATCCGGCCCGAATTGCCTTCCGGTTTCATTCGACGATGGCTGATATTGCGGTTGAAGTTTGCCGGAAGATCAGAGAAGAATATGGCCTCAGCAGAGTTGCCTTGAGCGGAGGGGTCTTTCAGAACCGTCTTTTGACCTCACTCCTGCTCGGAAAGCTGTCCGACCAGGAGTTTGACTGCTATCAGCAGTGGAAGGTTCCCCCCAATGACGGGGGTATCTCTCTGGGACAGGCAGCAATTGCCATTGGCAGATCTTGCTAAGTGTACACAACGCGGCAAATCCCCATCATAAACCTTCCTGAGAGTTGAGCTGTCATTATTTGTCATTTTCAGGCTGTGCTTTTCTTGACTAAACAAAACAGCCACGGTACAATCTGATATATTGCACATTAAGGATTGCCTTTAATATTTTATTTCACAAACTCCCCAATTTTTTAAAATTATTTTTATTTATATATGGGAAAATATAAGCTAACCATTCTGGGTTTAGGGAATCTTTTACTGAAAGATGAAGGCTTTGGCGTACATTTTGTCCGTCACTTTCAGGATAAGTATTGTCTGCCTGAGAACATGGCAATCATTGATGGAGGTACGCTCGGTTATGCGCTGATGGACGTTATCTGCCAGACAGAACACCTTTTGGTAGTCGATACGGTCAAGGCGGACGATAAGCCGGGATCGATTTACCGCTTCTCTCCAGAGGCAATTCCAGCCTGTCTGGATTATGCAACCAGTGCCCATGAGGTGGAATTTCTGGATGTTCTGCTCAAGGCCGAGATGCTGGGAGAGGCACCATCGACAGCCATCATCGCCGTAGTCCCGGAAGATATGCAGGGAATGGGAATGGAATTAAGCAAGGTCATGCAGGCTGCGCTTCTCACAGTAGAAGATGTGGTCAAAAAGGAGATTGAAAATCTTGGTGGAAGTTTTTCGCTTTTGGTCGTTCAATAGGTAATCCCCAGCTCAACCGGCACTTATAGTCGGTTAGGAAGGAGGATTTTTATGGCCTTGGATGAAATGTTTTCAAACAAGGGTGAGCAGCTGAGGGCCTGCTATGATGCCTTAATGAAGAAATGCGACTCTCACCTTGAGAAAATGCACCAGGAGCTGCCGCTGCCTCAAGACAAGTGGAATGAGGCCCTGATTTCTCGCGGGGTGAGCAGGCGTGATTTTCTGAAATGGTGTTCGATTATGACTGCCGCCCTGACACTGCCACCTGCTTTTACCCCCAAAGTGGCTCAGGCTGCCGAGATGGCCAGCCGTATCCCCGTTGTCTGGCTCAATCTGTCCGAGTGTACCGGCTGTACCGAAGCTTTGCTTCGAAGCTCCTATCCGAACATCGATGATCTAATTCTGGACACGATCTCGCTGGAGTACCACGAGACCCTGATGGTGGCCTCCGGACATCAGGCTGAGGAATGTCTGAACGAAGCCCTGGAAAAATTCGCCGGACAGTTTGTCTGTGTTATCGAGGGGGCCATTCCTCTGGGAATGAACGGGAAGTACCTCACTATTGGAGCCAGGGGGAAAACCGGGTATGAGATAGCCAAAGAAGTAGCTTCGAAAGCGGCTATGGTCATCAGTATTGGCTCATGTTCTTCCTTTGGGAATATTCCGGCAGCCAGACCGAATCCAACCCAAGCCCGGGGGATCGGGGATGCGCTGAAAATCCCGACGGTCAATATTGCCGGATGTCCCCCCAATGCCACGAATTTTGTCGGTACCCTGCTGCACTACATCCTGTTTGGTGCGCTTCCTGCCCTTGACAGGCTGGGCCGTCCTCTGTGGGCCTATGGGAAGCGGATCCACGATTTTTGTGAGCGCCGTCCCCATTACGATGCCGGAGAGTTTGTGGAGGAATGGGGAGACGAGTATGCCAAACGGGGATTTTGTCTCTACAAGGTTGGATGCAAAGGGCCGTATACCTATGCCAATTGCAGTCAGGTCCGGTTCAACCAGGGCTCCTCATGGCCGGTGATGGCCGGGCATGGATGCATGGGGTGTACCGAGCCGGGATTTTGGGACAGGATGGCCCCCCTCGAAAAACCGATGGCCGACCATGCTCCTCTTCCCCTGGCTGGAGTTGAAGCGACGGCTGATGAGATCGGTATCGGATTGGCGGCGGTAACACTGGCTGGAATCGGTGTCCATGCTGTAGGAAGCGTGCTCAGAGGAGTTGGAAAAGAGAAAGGAGGCGAGGAATAACATGGCCAGGCGCATTATCGTCGATCCGATTACCAGAATCGAAGGGCATCTTCGAATCGAAGTGGAAATAGATGACAATAATCGTGTTATTGACGCCTGGAGCTCAGCTACCTTATGGCGGGGATTCGAACAGATTTTACAGGGAAGGGACCCCAGGGATGCAGGGCTGATTACCCAGAGATTCTGCGGCGTATGCACCTATTCCCATTACGAGGCAGCCACCCTGGCTGTAGAAGATGCCATTGGTGTGGTGCCGCCGAAAAACGCCCGGATCATCAGAAACCTCATCCAGGGAGCGCAATACCTTCATGACAAGATGGTGCACTTTTACCATCTTCATGGCCTTGACTGGGTGGATATTGTCAGCGCGTTGTCAGCCAAACCGGGTGATGCCGTGGATCTGGCCCGCAGTGTCTGTGAAAACCCGTACAACTGCTCGGTCAGTCATTACGAGGAAGTCCAAAAACGGCTGACCGCCTTTGTCCAGAGCGGCCGGCTCGGCCCCTTTGCCCACGCTTATTGGGGCAATGCATCCTATAAGCTTCCGCCTCCCGCCAACCTGGTCATCGCCTCTCACTACCTGGATGCTCTGAGCGTCCAGCGGGTGGCGGCTCAGATGATGGCTCTGTTTGGCGGTAAGAATCCCCATCCGCAGACTCTGGTCGTCGGCGGTGTGACCAGCGTGATGGATGCCATGAATGCCGCCCGGCTGGGAGAGTATCTCTACCGGCTGAAGGAGGTGAAGAAATTCATTGAAACTGCCTACTTCCCTGATGTTCTCCTGGCTGCTCAGTATTACAAGGATGAGGGAGCGGCAGGTATCGGTGCTGGAGTGAAAAATTACCTCAGCTATGGAGGATTTCCCCTCGAC
The DNA here is from genome assembly GCA_040755755.1 of bacterium. Classification (NCBI taxonomy): domain Bacteria; species bacterium. The sequence continues at coordinate 92,764 of JBFLZW010000001.1, forward strand.
GATCAATGGCAGGGAAAGCTCTTTCCCCGCGGAGCGATCCTGGGAGGGAATTTGAGCCAGGTTTATGATATCGACGAGAAGAAGATCACCGAGGAAGTGACCCATTCCTGGTATGAGGGAAATGGTGCTGTGCACCCCTATGAGGGTGAAACCAGACCGGATTATACCGGCTTCGATGCGCAGGGGTACCTCAAAGGGAATGAAAAGTACAGTTGGGTCAAGGCTCCCCGCTATGACGGAAAGCCCATGGAAGTTGGCCCCCTGGCCAGGATCCTGGTCGGCTATGCCGGAGGGGACAAGAAGATCAGAGAACTGGTCGATGGCTTGATCGGCAAAACCGGCATCCCCACCGATGCCCTTTTCTCGACTCTCGGACGGACAGCAGCCCGCTGTCTTGAGGCCAGGCTGGTGGCTGACCATGTTGAAGGGTGGGTTTACGAACTGGTGGGTAATATCAAGGCCGGTGACCAGAGGACCTGGACCCGGTGCGATATCCCGCAATCAGCTCAAGGCCGGGGAATGACCGAGGCCCCGCGGGGTGCTCTGGGACACTGGATAAGGATCGAGAACAGGGCCATAGCCAATTACCAGGCTGTTGTGCCCTCAACCTGGAATGCCTCGCCACGGGACGCAAAAGGGCAAAGAGGCCCGTATGAGGAATCTCTGGTCGGAACCGTGCTGGCCAACCCGGATCAGCCCCTGGAAATTATCCGCACTATTCACTCCTTTGATCCCTGCCTTGCCTGCGCGGTCCATATTATCGATCCGCGAAGAAGCACGATCAGAGAATTCAAGATCCAATGAGGAGGAAGGGAGGTCAAAGGTTCGATGAAAGATGCAATAAGGAATCCAGTGAGGAACTCAATAAGGGAAAAAAGAGCGGGGTTAATACGGCCCCTGATAGCGAGAAGACAGTGGTCCGTGGCCATGTGCATCAACCATTGGGCTATGGCCGTCTGTATCGTGATTCTGGTTATCAGTGGATTGTACATTGGCCGCCCTCTTACCATAGCGGCAGGGGAGACCTGGCAGAAGTTTTCCATGGCCCAGGTCCGCTTCGTTCACCTTCTCTTTGGCTTCATCCTGACAGCGCTTCTTGTCTGGCGGGCTTACCTGGCGTTTTTTTCACGCTTTCATGCAGACTGGAAAGATTTTTTTGCCTGGCTCGATCTGCAAAATGTCTATAAGCAGGTCAAGTTTTATACCCTCATTACCACCGAGATGCCGGAGCATACCGGATTGTATGGTACCTTGCAGGCTGCGGCTTATGGCTTTTTGCTGGTTATGGTCTTTGTGGTTGTCATAACCGGCCTGATTCTCTACGCTGCCCTTTACCGGGCAGGACTTGGGGGGATTGTCTATTCGGTTTCCCGGTACCTGGAAGGCGCTTTCGGCGGTCTGGCCGGAGCCCGCTTTATTCACCATATCCTGACCTGGGGCTTTGTATTATTCATCTTTGTCCATACCTATCTGGCATTCTGGTATGATATCGTTTCCCAGAAAGGTACCATTTCCTCGATTATCAGTGGCCGGGTATTTGAAAAGGCAGGGGAGCATTAGTCCCGCTGGCTGACTGCTGACCGCGGGAATTGCGTGGCCCCGGTCAGGGGCAGCAAACAGATTGCGGAGTACAGATTGCGAAGTATTGGGTGGGACTTTTGCCCACCCAATACTCCGAAGAATGCACTTGATTTCCTCGTCATTCCCGCTTTCGCGGGAATGACGGTTGAAACTCTTCCTTTGACACAGTTTCCCATCGTGCCTGAATAGTATCGGCAGAAAGGTCTGCTCCGCAGTCCCATTCGATAAAGTATTTGCCGTTATGAATTCGTTCAAACTCACTTCTGTCTTTGAGCGGTGCGAAGACTTCGGATTCAAGATACGGCTTTACGTCAAATAAACCTGTTTTCCCATCTTCGGCTTTGATGTACAGCATGTAATTATCTTTTGGAATAATTTCTGCAATAATCATTGATCAAGCCCTTGTATTGGAAAGGGTTTCTTGCCGCTATTAGAATCTATCTACCATGCGTTTCTGTAAGAATACGCCGAATTTGATCTGCTGACACATCTCCTTGATCCAATTTGGAATAGATTGTCACCAGAATAATCTGGTTTGGAGACTTAAGATAATATATCAAGCGATATCCAGAACGTTTACCCTTTCTAATATCACCATTTCTAATCCGTACTTTGAATACGGTATAAGCTGTTCCCTGTATACGATCACCAACCGCTTCACCTTTACAGAGCGCATCAATTATCGGCTGAACATCAGACCGAATCTGAAGGTATTTCTTAGCCAAGTGGCGAAGGTTACGTTTAAACTCAGGAGTATACTCTACAGAGGTTGATTTTGAAGCCTCATCCGACATCAATATCATCCCATAAATTAGATACTGAGCTTGTTTCACCCTCTAGAGCTTCTTTTAAGCCCTGGTGGAAACTCGCCTTCGCCGGCTTTAAGGTTACGCTTTCACGAAATAGGTGGACAATCTGAAGTAAGTTCGGGAGATATTCCTCTGGAGTCTCCCTAATTTCACGAATCAATTGTTCCTCATAACTGGATGTTTTGATAGACATAATCATGATTTCCTTCTTTAACTTATTATAACCTGAACAATGTAATGTAGTCTTTCATTTAGGATTTGTCAGTAAATAACCTGAACATTTCTATGTATACAACTGCCTGAAAGGGGCGGAAAATTCAAGCTATATTCTGAACACCGTTCAACTTAATTCTGGACAGCTCCTTAGTCTTTCATTTAGAATTATATATGAACTATGGTTAGTCGATTAACACTTAACTAATGAAGTTTCCATACCTTTCAGGTATTATATCAAATGAAAAGATATTTTCAAATTTTTTATCAAAAGGGGAAATCAGGGGGGAAATTCATCCACTACTCTTTGCAAAAAATACTGACCACCTCTAACTACTTATTTTCAATTATTTTTAATAACTTAAATAATTGGGCGCTATCAACCTTAATCAGTGGTTCCTACCGTGTGAAGGCATATTCACAGGGGGCTTGATCAATCCCATATCCTGTTATCTCTTTGAGTTATTTAATAAAATTCTATTATTCCTTTCTGTGTGCCATTCTTTATATCATGTTATATTATGATTGTCAGGGGGGAATGAAAGGGGAATATGTTACCATAAACCAAGACTACATACCGGGCTGGACAAGAATATCTGGTAATGTCAACCCGAAAATCATTCACTCCTGCACACTCATGGCATCTATAGGTAATTATGCCATATATAAGCCTGGAAGATAATGCCTGTTTGCTCTTGGCATTCTTCACACACCACCCTTCATCGCCCTTTTCCCCCTGACTTTTTTAGAAGGTCAATTTTTGGTTAGAAATTGCCCTTCTAAGGACAAAAATAAATGTCTATTTTGTAGTTATCTATTTTAATTTCATATGCTTGCCGTGGTCCGACTCGGTAGCCCACGGTAGCCCTGGTAGCCCGTATGGCGGACAGGGCATTCACCCCCCTGACTTCTGTCATGCGAAGGAAGTGTCCTCCGAGCTAATCCTTTCAAAAAATAACCCTTGACCTTTTCTAACCAGTCCATTAAACTGGTTGTTATGAAAACAATAAAAGATTCAAAGAAAAATTCAAACAACACAATCAGTGCCTTTGACGCCAAGACACATCTATCCCGTTTATTAAAAGAAGTTCAGGATGGGCAAATCTTTACCATCACCAAAAGAGGGAAACCCGTTGCTCGTCTGGTTCCATTTCCGGAAGGTAAAGAAAAGATGGGAAGGTATGAAATTTTAAGAGAATTTGATTCTATCAGAGAAAAGATCGAGGGGAAAGTTGATATTCAATCTTATATCGAGGAAGGCAGAAAGTATTAATGGACTGGGTAATAGATTGCTCCTGTACTGCTGCATTGTTTCTTCCTGATGAGTCTTCTTCAAAGGTAAAATCTTTTATTTCAGATTTGGCTGAAGACTCTACCCTATGGATTCCTGCTCTGTGGTGGTATGAGATGACAAATGTATTGACCGTTGCGGAAAGAAGAAAACGGATAAGTCATTCCGAGATTTTAAAAATCATTCACTTGTTTGATCAGTTTAATTTGAATACCGATAATTCAAATGGAGCCAAATTCTCTAATCAGGTTTATGAATTGGCCAAATTATATAAATTGAGTGCTTATGATGCCACATACTTGGAACTTTCAATAAGAAAAGAGGCAGGCTTGGCAACTCTGGATAAGCAATTATTAACTGCAACAAAGGAAGCCGGTGTTAAGGTATTTGACCTGTGATCATTCCCTTGCTTACTTCAGAAAAGCCAACACCTGACCAAAATCACCTTCTGCAGCCATAATCAGGGCTTCTACCTTCTCCGCGTCAGGATCCCGGAGAAGGAGAAGTGATTGCCGGATAGCCTGGCGTGCCTCCCCCGGTTTCCTTTCTCTGAGAAGGCAGACAGCCCGCCTCTTCAATTCAGCGGCCTGGTCCTGGATAACCAGCAGCTTGCTCAGGTCGGTCTGACAGCGGTAGCATTGGCTCCCTCCCCGGTAGGGAGCACGGCAGGTTGGGCAGCGCCATTCCATACTATCTATCCCTCCTATCCTTTCTATCCCTCCAGGTAAAAGAGGATCTCGGATAGATTCTCGATACTGCTGGTAAGAGCCTCGTAGTCTGAGTTTTGGATACTGTCCCTGATCTCCTCGATAAGGTTGATAACCTCTTCCTTGTCCTCTTCGGGAATATCGGGCAGCATCTTTTCGGCTTTTTCAACCAGGGCTCTTCCCTGGACAATCTTTTCTCTGACTTCTCTGGTCTGAGCGGATTCCAAAGGAGGCAGGTACTCGGCCTCTGCGGTCCTGAACAACTGGTCAATTCTTCCCCTGGCTTTTTCCTTTTCCACTGCCTGGAACTGGGAGATGGCATTCTCGATGGTGATGTTTTTCTTGAGGCCGGTCTTTTTTTCGGTAGCCGAGACCCGCAGGATGCCGTCAAGATCCAAATCGAACTGGAAGACAATTTCATTGCCCGCGGGTACGGCGCTCAGGCCTTCCACCATAAACCGTCCAATCAGGATGTTCTTGGCCGCATCCGGATCTTCACCCTGGTAAACCTTTACCTCCACGGCCTTCTGCCGGTCAAACATGGTATAGAAGACTTCGCTCTTCGATGCCGGAATGGGTGTGTTCTTTCTGATGATCGGAGCATAGACCAGCGGATAAAAGGGAATCCCGTCCATATCTCCCACGTAACTGGTTCCAAAGGTGTAGGGGGTGATATCGACCAGTACGGCGGACACTTCCTCTCCGCCAATCATTCCGGCCTGGATACCGGCTCCCATAGCCACACACAGGTCCGGCTCAAGTTCCTGCCTGGGCTCGATATTCAACCGCTCCTGAATCATCCGGCTGACCAGGGGAGTCCGCGTTGCTCCGCCTACCAGCAGCAACTGGTCAATCTGATAAGGGTTCAGGCTGGCCCCTTTCAGGGCTATATGAATCGCCTCCAGGGTTTCTTCAATGAAGGGTTTGATCATGTCCTCATACTCAGTCCGGGAGATTTCCAGGGAAAGATGGTAAGGCAGGCCATCTTTCTGCATCAGGTACTCTTCTTCAACCGTGGCAAAGGGCCGGTCGCTCAGCTCCCGTTTGGCCTTTTCAGCAGCCCGCAGTAACCTGGCGTGGAATCGTGGCTCTCCTTTTAATCTTTCTACTTCATTCTCGCCAATCTCTTTCCTGAGATGTTCAATGATAAAGGAGTATATCTTCTCGTCAAAATCATCTCCGCCCAGATGATTATTCCCGTGGCTCGATAATACCTCCACCAGACCGGCATGAATGCTGACTACCGAGACATCGAAGGTTCCTCCTCCAAGGTCATAGACCAGGACCTTCTGCTCAGTCCGGTGGCCGGTTTCATAAGCCAGGGAGGCGGCTGTAGGTTCGTTGATGATGCGGACCACCTCCAGACCGGCAATTTCTCCGGCGTCACGGGTCGCCTGGCGCTGGGCATCGCTGAAATAAGCGGGCACGGTTATGACCGCTTTTTTGACTTCATGGCCCAGGAACTTCTCTGCCCTTTGCTTCAGAGCCCGAAGAATAATGGCTGATATTTCCTGGGGGGTATAGAGCGTGTCTCCCAGCGAGACTTTCTCGTCAGTGCCCATCTTTCGCTTGATCGACTTGACGGTTCGTTCAGGGTAGAGCACGTATTGGTTTTTGGCCGGTTCTCCTACCAGAATCTGGCCATCTTCCGACAAACTGACAAAGGAGGGCATGATCTTATGATTATGTTCATCGGCAATAACCACCGGCTGTCCGTTCTGGATCACAGCCGCTTCCGAATTGGTGGTTCCAAGATCAATTCCAATAATAGTTTCCATAGCTTTCTTTGTTTTTCCTTTCTTTCATTACCCCTTATCATTCCTTATATTATATTGGTAATTTTTCTCTTTTATTTACTTTCACTTCCGCTGGCCGCAGGATCTCCCCATCCAGCCGGAAGCCCTTGCGGATTTCCTCTATCACCAGGCCATTGGGCAAATCATCCCGCTTTTCCACTTCAAGAGCCCGCATGATGAATGGATCGAAACTCCCTCCCGCAGCTTCGATCGGTGATACTCCATAGGAAGTCAGCAGGCGGTCGAGGTGCCTCAGGGTCATTTTCTGCCCCTCGACGAATTTCTCCTTCCATGAAGCCCATCCTCCTGTCAGCCGGATCAGCCCGGTTGGCCGGATGCTTTCAGCAGCTTTGATCCCCTGCTCCAGGCGGTCCCGGATGTCCAGCATGCCATGCAGAAGGGGACGAAGGGAGGCGGCTTGCAGTTCTGCCGCTTCCTTGCGCCGCTGTGCCCGGTCCTGTTGCAGGGTCTCCAGTGCTTCCTGCAAAGTCTGCGAGGTCTTTTCCCACTGATCTGCCCCTGCTTTCCATTGACGGGATGCGATTTTGGTCTCCTGCCGCAAAGCCGCAAGTTCGCTGAACAGGGAAAATAGATCCATCTGTACGGAAGGAGAAGCTTCGGTGCACTCCGGTCCCTCTGTGCAGGCCGCCATCTGGTCGGCAATCTGGTGAATGTCCTGCTCCTCCAGCCAGCGCTGGAATTTGGCAGTCAACTCCTCTTTAAAACTTTGAGTCCATTCTTCTTCATTCATTCCTTATCTCTTTTCCCCTGATGATTGTGATTTCTTATATTCCTTAAGGGCAATGTCAATCAATTTCTTCGGGGGAATCCGCTTTCTTTCACCACTGGCCAGTAAATTTCCCGCCAACTCCTGGGGATCAGGCTCTTCAAGGTGAAAGAGCTTGTAAGCCACCCGGCTCCGGGGAGTGGCAATCGCTTCATAAGCCTCACGGATTTCCTTGAATTCTTCCGGAAATCTCTCCGGCGGATATTCTTTAACCTTGCGGACGTAAGCCTCCTTGATTGCGAGGTCGCTGGCCGATGGCGAAATCTGCAATGCCTTGTAGGGATTTTTCATTCCCTCGTATGAATTTTTCATTCTTCCACCCTCTCTCTTTCACCTTTCTTCAGAAAAGACGCATCTGCTTCAGACGAGACCTTAATCCTCCCCTGCGGCCTCTTTTGGTATCAGGTAGAGTATCGGCAGCTACTCTCTCGGCATGCGTCGGGGAGTACAAAGGATGAATCCCATCGATGAATTCACTGACTTCCTTGCTCATTTTCAGATCTGCGGCCTCCCGAAACTTTTCTTCAAGATTCGCAAGCTGTTCGTAAAGATCCATACTCCAGAGCATGGGTATTTTCCCTTGAGACCGGCCAACAAGAGCATAAAACCGGAACCGGAGATTCTGACTGAACCGCTTCTCCGCCTCTCTGGCATAGTGGACCAGCAGGGGATAGAGGCGGACCATGGCCAGAAAATGGCAAATTTCCAGCAATTCACTCTCGGTAGATTGGATCTTGTGAATGGCCTTTTCCACAAAGGGACCAACAATGCCTATTCTTTTTCGGGTATCGGGTTGAACCTTGATGCCGGACCGGAAATAGGCAAGACCCAGGTGAATGAGCTGCCTGATCTCTTCAGCCGTTGGCTCCTGCCGGAGCTTTCTGTCCAGGACCTCTTTATACGGAGCGATTTCGCTATCAGGAATGCCCCAAAGATTTGCTTCAATAAAAATATGAAAGTAAATCCCTACCCCATCCCTGCCAAGCTGGATTCCTTCCCGGATAAGGGAGTGGCCCCTGGTCTTGTCAGCCATAATTATTTCAGCCATCCCCCAGGTTACCTGGAGACGGCCATTGTTTGTCTTTGAGGTCAGCAGGGTTTGAGCATATCCAAAATCCTTTCTGGCCAGGGCAAATTTTTTCTTCCATATCCGCTGGTGAGCGGAAATAATGTGAATCATAATCTTGAGATCCCGGGCCTTCTCGTTGAGAGGATCATGCTGCAAGGCCGCATCCAGAAAGCGAAGGGCTTTTTGCATGGCCTTTCTGTTAAAGGCATCGATCGCTAATTCGATCAGGGCATCGATCTGTCCGGGAAAGACCTGGATAAATTTCTCCAGCCATTCGGTAACCTCTTTTTTCCGCCCCCGTTGGCGATAATAATCAATAACCTGCTGATAAGTTTGTATATCCTGTGGATCATATTCAAGGCTCTCGGTGAGATACTTGATAAATGGCTCTTTCGGCCCCGGTTTGTCTTCCGGACCAAACCCGAACAGGGCGCGGAAGAACATGTCATCAGGGTTAAACATTTTTGTGGTATGTTCAGCCATCCTCCTGAGGATTTGGGCCAGGGCCAGATTTTTTTCCTCCTCGGTCGGAAAATGACTTGCGGCCTCGTCATTCTTAATCACATCGAGGCATTCCTGCCAGGAACGATTCGCCTGCGCCCATCCATTTTTCCGCTCGTGCATAATAGCTGATAGCCTGCACCGCTCGAAAGGATCCGGCTCAACACCCCAAAGGGCCTGGTAGCTTTTGGCAAATCCTTTCACGGTTGATGAGCGGGCCAGAATGCCCATACTGCTTTGTCTGAGTAGTTCCCGGTCCTCATCCGCCGGCAGATAGTCAGCCAGCTTTCGCAGGATTCTGGCCATTGCCGGGCCGCTGTCAGATTGACTCGCCTGTTTCAGAGACCGTAACAGTGACAAAACTTCGGCCCGATTACCGAGCATTTCCTTTAAAAAGGAGATCTCTTCGGGCTGAAGGGAAATGGATTGTGCTTTTTTGTGGTTTCCTTCATCCGGCTGCATCGCCAGGTTAAAGAGGGGGATAACACCGGCTATGGGAGAATCCTCCACCGAGATGCGGTTGAAGATTCCCTGTGCCTCCTGGTCCTGACGCTGATAAAAAGCGGTCAGCCCCTTCAGCAGTACCTTCCAGTCGCGGTATGGAGATCGGAGCCCGATGGGCTGGAGAATCTCGGCTACCCGCTCCTCCTGCCCCTCAGCCAGGACCCGAAGGGCTTCCTGAACCAGGTGCTTGTGCTGGACAAGGGGGGAGTCCGGAGGGACCGAAGCCAGGATCCCCGGAACCTCTGCCAGGGCAAGTAAAGCCAGGGTCGATTCCTGCTTCTGGAACCACTTGGTATCCCTGATCTTTTCCTGATTCCGGTATAAGACCTGGCTGGCCTTCGGATACTCGCCTGACTGGAAGAGCTGTTCGAGGTAAAAGGGAAGGTCCATCTCACGGCCGTAACTTTTGGCCACATGCTCCCACAGCTCAATCGCTTCCCGGTGCATCCCTTTGTCACCCAGTTCCTTCATCCTGCCCTGGTATGCCTGAACCAGTTTGTCCAGAGCATCTCCATGATCACCCGGCTGGGAGAGAATGGTCTTGTAATTTTCAATAGCCTTCTTGTACTGGCCCCTTTCCAGGAAGAGCTGCGCGTTTTTGTACAACTCTTCACGGGGAATTGCGGCCAGATCGGGGTGTTGAGTTTTCTTTTTGCTTTTGGCAGCTTGCTTCGCCTGCTTCTTTTTGCTCATCGCTCATCAACCGCCACGCTTGTGTATTTTGGATTATGATTTATTGATATATTAAAATTGCCAATGGCTTATTGATACTAAAATCGGCACGATTTTACAAGACATTATATCGTGCGCTCGGCACAAAAGTTAGTATAAGTGATATAGCTTTATTTGTCAATCAGTTAGTTGCTTGCTCTAGGTGGGTATTCTCCCCTTGAGAAAAGGAGAGAGGTAAGATTTTCAGTAACTACTCAGGTACAGAGGCACAGAGGGACAAAGGCACAGAGGGGAAAAGAAGATACCATGCATATTGAGCACTGTAATCGGGCAGTTGAGCATCGAATAGCCAAAGGTAACTTTGTGCCTCTGTGCCTTTGCCCCTTTGTGCCTGAGGAAATGTTACCCCTCCAGCCCGAATGCCCCCTTTGTTTTGTATCATCAATGCCTTGAATTCTTTATTTCCTCCCAAATTGCACGGTATGTCTCCTGTTTCCCCAGATGCCATTTTTCCCATCGGAGCAGCTATCAGGAAACAAATTTCCTTTTTTTCTCATGAACAGTTCTTCGAATGGCATTACGAATAGCGTAGGGATTTATTCTCAGTATCCCACAGATATTGCGGAAGCTGAATGGATAGTCAAAGTTATCTATGGATATCCAATAGGCCGCTGCATCTCTTCCATCGTTATTAACAATATCCAGCAGGGCCTGATCCAGGACTGCTTCGGCAAGGGCTTTGATCTCCGGCGGTATGGAGTCTTGCCGAAATTCAGCCAGGTATTCTTTTTCAAGTTGAATAGGTTCAATGGCATCGATCGTCATAGTCATGTTTCTCTCCCCTCGAAAATAAGTTCACCCCTAAAAGGGTTCCCCCTGAAAAACTCTCCCTTAAAAAGACCTCCTGAAGGCTCCTGGTAAAATGCCTCTCTTCGGTCTTTCTATCTCTCTATCCATCTTCAGCTTCTGCTGAATGTGTTCCTCCCACCAATTCTCCAGCATTTTCTGGTCAGCCTCATAGACGGAATTCTGGCTGTCTCCTTTGATAATAGGTGCACCCTGGGCTATGTAGGTTATAACTTTTCTCCATCCGGTGCCGAAAAAACCGGCAATTGCCTGTTTACCAACCAATGGACGGCCCATGAAATCATCCCTCCTTCCCTCGGTCTGAAGGACCGCACAATAGACTGCACAATAATCTGAAACTTATCTTACCAATCTTACCAACCCTCATCAAAGCCGTGCCTTTTCCCTAGTACAGGTCGCGGGAATTACAAAGCCCCCTCACCCCGGCCCTCTCCCCTTCAGGGGCGAGGGAGTTAAAGGGAGTTAAAATGGCTCCATCCCCTGCGTTTGGCCGCTGCCCTATCCAGTTAGAGAGAGAACTATTTAAATCCGCGATCGGGCTTTTTGCACCACAGTTGGATCATCGAGGCTTTCCAATACCTTTTGTCTGATAATCTGCCCATCGACAACCACATTAATGGTGATCTGACCTGATTCTTTCAGGTCAAGCAGCATGGGAGCAAGGGCTTGACTGACTTCCCGGCCAATATCCCGGGCCGAGTTTGCGGATATGCTCTCCCATTGTGCCTGCTGTCCCCCCAATCCCCCTGCTCCCGTTATGCCGAGAGATTTACTCCGTATCTCCTGCACCCAGGGAATGCTCTCGACTCCGGCCCTCACTGAAGCAACTTCGGTACTGTAGTCAGTGCTCACTTCCTGCCGCCAGGGCAGATATTGTGAAGTCATGAACCTGGCGTAGCTGGAAAATGCCTCTGGGTCTGCCAGGGCACTGGCGTAGAGCTCACCTCTGAGAGTCTCAAGCCTGGCCATGCTTTCGGCAGGAGCGAGTGAACCGGTGTCGAGGCTCATCAGAAAATTATCAACTGTCCCTGTAAGGGCGGTGGTGTTCTGACCCAAGGCTTCGGTGTTGAGGCCAAGAGCTTCCCGAAGGCCCTGAAACGCTGTATTCAAGGTTTCCCAGAAAGGCTGAAAATCCAGGAGAGCAGACGACAGCTCACCTGCCATCTGGGTCAAGAAGCCCTGGGCCTGGTCCAGAGGCAGATTGCCGCTTATATACTGCTTCAGCACTTCACTCAGGGCAGGCCGGGAATCCGTCCCATAGAATGGCTGAAAGATTATGGGTAAAAATTCCTGCTCGGCAAATCCCTTGATGAGAGATTGCTGCACACTGTTCAGGATACTCTGCTTGAAATTCTCCTCAAATGTCTGAAACTCACCGGTCTTGAGAGAAGCGGTAAAAGCTTGGCCCATCCCGGCAGTGACCAGATCGAAAATCCCATTGACCTGCTGGTTGAGATCGGTGAAAAACTCCTTCCAGGGAGTTTGACTTTCCGCTGAACCAAGGGCAATTTCTCCCCGGTTGAACCAGCCGGGAATCACGCTCCTGGCAAACTGCTCGAGCTGGGGGAATATTTCCTCGGTGATTGCTACTCCGGGATGACGGGTCAGGAACAAGTCGAAAATTGAATTTGACAGTATCCCCGGTCGGCCAATCGGTGAGAAGATGTCCTGGCTGTTCATCCAGTCTTCAAAGGCAGACATGGCCTGTCCAGGCGGCAGTCCGGTGAACTGGTTGAATTTCCAGTCCAGATAGGACTGTAAGACATCTCTGTTGTAGCCGTAAACGAAAAGGCCAAGGTTTCCGGTCATGGTCTCCATGAATATATCTTTCAGCTCTTCCTGGAAGCCGGTGCCGAAAACCTCCGAAAGCTGCCCAAAAGAGCCAAGAGCAACCTTGATCAGCCCCTGCACGGTCTGCTGGTTGAGAATATCCTCGATCGATCTTCCTATTCCCCCCAGACTGAAATCAACGTCAGGAACTTCCTCTCCACCTGCTACCACAGCCAGTTTTTTCATAAAGTCCAACTGGCTTTGCCAGACCTCTTCGACCGCGGCTACGATTTTGGGATCGCGGCCCATATTCTGCCAGGTTTCGGCCACACTCGCAATCTGCCCGTCAATGGTCTTCCAGAGCAGATTAAAGGACGGAAGCTCAGGCTCACTTTCCTCTACCCTGTGCATGAGCGATCCCATAAGCCCACTGACTGCAGCACCGAAAGGTCCCGCAACCAGCCCGGAGCTGAAGGTATTCAATACTGCATTTTCAAAAGTGCTGGAAGCAGTCCCTGTACTCCTACTCTGTCCTTTTTGATAACCCACAAGGCCGGTAAAGTAATTGTCCAGGGGTGACGATTTCAGACCTGCAGAAGGGGCAGCCTGCGGCAGGGTTCTGGCGGTTGAATTCTGGGCTGAGGACAATCCTTGCCCTCCGCTGATCGGAGGATCAAGATTCAGCGATCTGAGGGCCGCAGCCAGCCCGGCTGCGGCCCTTTTCTGAAGGAGGAGATTCTCCCCGACTCCGGTGAGAGTCGTCTGGAGCCTCTTGAGTTTTTCTGATGTTTCATCAGTTCTTTTTCCCGTATCCTCAATGGCCTGCCCAAATTCTCTGACCACCCTGACTGAATTACCATTCTCTAATTTGAGGTTTAAGCCTGACTCACGATTCATGGTCTTGACTGTTCTCCTTCAGGAAACTTTCCACTTTCCTGACCTTGTAAATAATATCCAGTTGCTCTTCAGCCTCGATAGCCATCAGGTCCATGACCCTGGCTAAAAATCCATAATCCAGTTGGCCGCTCATGTCTCCCCTGGCTCCGAAGCACAGGTCATGAACCTCAAGGCAGGTTTCATTGACTGCCAGAAGTCGCGGCGGCCTTCTGCCAGGATATCTGGTCTCACAGCCATCACAGGGCGGATTGATACCCTGCCGATCGAATTTCTTCCGGCATCTGGCACAGTAGGTTGGGTTCTCTCCGTTATTCCTCAGTCGCCAGCGCCAGAAGTCAATGAGTTTTTTACCTCTTCCTCACGTGCCTGGCTTGCCCTGGCCTGAGCATCGAGGCAGGCGGCAGCTACAAGATTGGTGAACCCGGGAAATTGTTCGACTAATATCTTTTTATTCTCCTCGTTGAAAGGGATCGGCTGGCCGGTACCATCCTTAAGCTCCCAGTCAATAACCTGGCCCAGGAAAATTTTTGGCAGATAAATATCCTGGTCAAAGCTGCTGCGGGAGGTTTCAGCCTCCCTGCGGATGTGGCGAAGCTCGGTTCTGGTCAATGGCTTAATCCTGACTCTGAAGCTAAGTCCTTCAAATTCCGATTTTTCAAAAACCCGATGACTTCCGTCAATCCACACTCCATCCCTCTGGTTTAAATCTAACAGTAAATCCATAGTTCATTCTCCTTCCTGCACTGACCACTGGCCACTGACCACTGATCACTTTCTTTATTACGCATAACTTGCCTGGCTGTTGATCAAAATCACCCGAAAGTCACTGGCTGCCGCCGCGTTCTGGTAATAACCGATAAAACTCAGGTCCAGATAGGCTCCTCCGGGTCCCTGGATTGCCGGTGATTCATGGCTATATTCAAGCTCGTCAGCCAGAAAGGCTATGGAATGAGTTCCCAGAGTGCAGGTTACCGAGAGCGAACTTTTGGTGTGATTTCTTCCTTTGGCAATAAGGGTATCAGCATCGAACATGCCCTTGATTTTACCTTCAAGAGCGGGAGTCCCCTCGCCTGCTATGGTCCCCTCGCCGCTGCCAGCCAGGCCAAAACCCATAACCGTATTATTTTGAAAGTTGAAACTGATCTCCTCCAGGGTATCGATTGCCGATCCGCCTTCACTGGCGGCAGCATCGCAGTTATGGAATATTGTGGCAGGTCTGCTGACATCAACGGTCGGCGACTCCTGATATGAGCTTGCGCTGTACTCTTCTTTCGCTCCGATTATCGGCACGGTATAGCGCAGCTCGCCATTGCCGCCAAAGCTGATGCTGAACCCGCCAGCCTTGCAGCCGGTATAGAGATAAAACCTGCTCTCGTTTGGCCAGCCCTTTTCGAGCAGAAACGAGGGAGTCAGGGCTCCTATTTTGAATGTATGCGTATATGGATCGCTGGATCCGGTTGTAGTCGGTGCTCCGAAAACCATCTTGAGAATATAGCCGATAGCTATCAGATCAACCGGCCCGGTCAAATTACCGGTTACTGTTTTATTCCCGTAAAATGGCCTGGCAGCATGACGGCCAGCCCCCAGAATGGTTGAGGATTGAGGCTTCTGGTCCACTTTCAGATCGCATGAGCCAAAGGGAAGTTTAATGGCCGCCGCTGAAACCGGCGGTGTTTTAAATGCTGTTTCAAAATCAAGCAGCAACTGACTGCTGGCATTACTTGCCCAACCCATATATCAAGCTCCTTCCTGTTCCTTCCCCTTCCCCTACCAGCTCCTGTGCCTGGTAAAGACAAAGGTTATGGTTTTTTTCTGAATCATCTCTTCCTTATCCCCGTACAATTGACTGGGATCTTCTGAGACCGGAAAAACATTCTGCACACCGGGAAGATTCAACTTCTGATCAATCAGGCTGGTTACGACATCATTGGCCACAGCCAGAACGCCATGAGTGCCCATGACCGATTCTTCAGGTTTTAATATCCGCTGGTACACGGTTATCCTGACCTCAGCGTGCTGGAGGTAATTCCTGGCCAGCATCTGTTCATTTCTGATTGGGCCATCCTTGATGACAATGGCTGGAAAATTGCCAGCGGCTGGAATTGAATTCTCATCGCTGATAATGGAAATATCTCCATCCCGCACATAGCTCAGGGTGTCATCAGCCTGAAGATGTGTTTTGATTGCCTTCAGCAGTTCTTTCATGGTGTTAGTCTCGTGTAAAGACAGTTGTCAGTCCGCGATCACATAAGATGGATATAAAGCTTTCCGCCGTCAATGGTTAAGATGTTGATCCCCTGGACTCCCCGCCGCTCAAGTCTTCGCTCTTCAATGGCCTGGCTTTCGCTGTGAGGCGCACCAGCCAGAGCCCGTATTTTCCACAGCATGTTTCCGAGACTGTCCCGTACTTCAAGATCATCATTGGCAGCTCCCGGATGCCACTCCATGCTTTTGATGTCATAAACACCCGGCTTATTTTCAACCGTGTCGATTTCCATTGGGTTCTTACTCCAATCATTAGCCATAGGGCTTCTCCTTTCTATCGATGCCGTTTATTTCTGGCCACTGACCACTAATAATTATCCAGCGTTCCGCTTGAAGCATCGGAGATGCGGCCCATTGAGAATATCCGGTCTCTTTTGCTGCCGGTTGTCATTGGCCCCGGATAATTTTCCGTATCCGGTGCATCAGCACCCAGCGAAACAACCCCTCTGGCCACATTCTCAAGGAACTTGAGTGCGGATATATACCGGTCCCGCCGTTCATCCGGAGCACCTTTTCGCCGGGCATAGAGATTGTAGAGGGTAATATCAACACTGATCTTGCGGATCATCACCGGAACGCCGGTAAAGGGCAAATTCGTATACCGGGCTGCACAATAGCTGTCAATCTCAGCACCGGCGTCAGCAATAGCCCGCTCAATCACCGAGGTGCTGATGGTGTTCAACTCTGTGACCGCAGTTCCGCTCTGGTGAGGTGCAGCCGTGGTCTTATTCACCCCTCGTACGCAGCCGGTCAACTGGTTGCCGATCTTTTCCGTATAGTCAATCTGCTCCGAATCGATCTCAATCCTGCCGCCGGATTCCGAAAACCTGGAAGCATCCGTGAGGATAATACCTGTTTCTGCTGCATCGATCTCCCCAGCCAGGGTACCGGAAGCGAGATTGCTCCGGTCGTCGGTCAATTGAATGAGATCATCTTCCTGCATCTGCTCTTTCAAGTCACTCAGGGTACAGTACATCATGAAAGTTACTCCTGTGGTCATTATAGTGGTCAGTGGCCAGTGGTGAGTGGTCAGTGATCAGTGGTCAGTAAAGGAGAAATGGCACTTTGATTGCCGGGGCGGCACTGCCACTGTGACCGCCCCGGCGATCACAAACCACCTGTGTAAGACCCATTCTCCCCTGGCCCCGAATAATCCAGTGGATATCCCCCTTGCTAACTGGCGATGGTGTTGTACCACAAATAGCCAAGATCCGCGCCGGTCTGGAGAATACAGACATTCTCCTTTACTTCATACACGTCCTGATTTTCAGCAGGCTCATTCCATGTCCTGGTGCTTCGGGGAAGCCCGTTCGGATAAGGGACCCTGACCTGATAGCCGGAGCTTGGGGTCTTGAGTCCCGGAACCGGTGGCCGGTAGAAGAGAAAAGCCGAGCCTTTACCGGCATTTTTCTCCCAGATTCTGGCAGCCGTAAACTCGGAACCAGCTTTCTTCTCCTTGGCGGAGGAGTAAATAGCCCCGCCAACCAGGACTTCATCCAGGTCAAAGAGGGCAGCGATCAGCTCAGCCGAGATAATGCCCCGCTGCGTGTATTTGATTCGCTCAAGCACCGTGGTTTCCATTTTAAGCTCTTTCAGGGTGTTTGCAGAGAGCAGCAGCACATTGGGCCGAAACCCGGTATTGCTCTCGATCCGGTCAATGGCAGTCTCAACATCCCTGATAAAGGTATTGCCTGCACCTGCGGCCCACAACCCTTGAGCATCCTCGCCTCCGGAAAGATCAGACCAGGTGCTGGTGAGGACGATCTCGGCCACCCGGCGCTCTTTTTTCAGGTCGATCTTCATGGTGCAAAATTCAATGGCATCCTGCTCCGGCTGCAAGGGGGGAGTATTGGGCAGAGCAGCCAGTTGCCGGTCCTCTTCGGTAACTTCCTTGGCAAAGGCATACTCCGTGGCGTTGATAGACACGGTATCGATTTTATAGCCGCCTCTGGCTGACCTTGTTCCGGGTGCCCTGATAGCCGCCTCATCACGAAACCAGTCACTCTTCAGATAGCGGCCAATTTTGGCTTCGGGCGAAGGGCTGTCAATGACCGGAAAGACCCGGTCCGCAATGTAGGCACGATTCCGGTAAGCAAGAGAAATATTGGCCAAAGGCCCTGAAACCAGTAAACCTCTCACATTTGGCTGTCCCATAGCTATTTTCCTCTCTTCTTATGTAGGCAGCGGGTTGCAGGATAGAGATTCCTGCTCCACTGATACCTGCTGATTGAATGATTAATGGACTCCGGTTCCAAGACTGTAAATAGTTACGCTCGAACCATCGTTTATAACGCACAAAAAGCGCCGGCTGTTATTCTGGGCAATAGTCATGGTGCCGGACAGGGTTATATTTGCACCAGCAGTCAGGGTAATGGTTTCGGCAGCATCCGCTGTGTTGCGGATAGTAAACTCAAAGGAATTGCCCGCACTGGCCTGAGTCAGGGCAGCAATAATCTGTGCTGCATCGGGAAAGACATCAGAGCGGTCAGCCCCGTTCGGATCGCGCAGGATCAGGCCGCCAAGCAATTGCTCAGCAGTATAGGTAGCGGCCCCGGCCTCAGACAGGGTGGTCACGGATATCTGGCCGATGATGGTTCCGGCACCATAAGGGAACGGGCCGATCAGTTCCACGGCACACAGGTCATCTTCAGCGTCAGCAGCCTCAAGAACACGGGCCCGCGTATACTTCCAGTTAGCGCCCGCATCCTCAGCCTTGCCTGCATCAGCGGCACTGACATATTCAGGCTTGACGAACTTGCCAATGCTGAGGGCCGCACCGGCTACCAGCTTGCTCTTGCCAAGCAGCATGACACTGCCTGCCTGACCGCTGGCCGGTGCATCCTGCAGGATGCCAAGGGCCACTTCCGCGCTTGAATCCGGTAATCTTATCTTACCCGTGGCCGGATCCAGAACCACGAAATGGTATTGATAATTCGAGAGATCTTCCGCTGCCTGAAAGGGAAGACGAAGAACAGCATTTTCTGTGCTCATATTTCTTTCTCCTTGTTATAGGTGGTCAGTGATCGGTGATCAACAGCAGGATAAAAATTTACCGGCTCCTGACTTCTGACTTGTGACTTCTGACTCCTGAAAATGAATTATCTGGCAAGGTGGATTTCCTGCTCATACTCTCTGACAAGATCAGGATTTTCCCGCTGAACCTCGCTGAAGGCGGCCATATAATCAAGTTTTGGATTCTCTTTCATCTTCCCGGCAACCAGATCGTTCAATTGCTGGCCTGCATTGCCGGAGGCGGCGATATTTTTAGCCCTGGTGGCAAATTCACCGAAATTGACTGTCCTGGGCAGCTCAGAAAGAAAGTTGCGAAACCACTGGTACGGAGTTTCTTTTTTGCCTTCGGCAAAGTTGAAATTCTGATCAGTCCCCAGACTCTCCATGAATTGAGCGAGACCCAGTTTTTCCCATGCTGGCAGGATGTGGCCAAACTGAATGCCAGTGGTGATAAACTCTCTGATTTCCTTCCTCCTGGCCGCTTCTCCATCCTTCCGCCGCTGCTCGGCAAAGTCTGCCGTGGCCTCTTTCCGGCCCTCTTCTCTGGCCTCCTCGATTTTCCTGGCTGTCTCATCACTGATTTGATTCAGCCGCTCGGTAAACTCTCCAATGCTTTTTTGCAGCTTTTCCTCGAATTCAGCCGTAATCCGCTCCCGCTGCTGATCGAGGAGAGCCTGCATCTGCTCCTCTGTGTAAGACATATTCTGACCCTCCTTATGTTGAGTAAAGTTTTCGTCCTCCCTCTGTTGAGTAGAGCTTTCGCTCAACGCCGGTGCAGCACCGGCATTTTCTCCTGTCGATGCGCTGCTGCCCTCCTCAGATGTTCCCCATCTCACCTGAGAGCCTTCACCATCTCCCGTGAGGAGAGAGCCTTCACTATTCTCCTCCCCCTTGAGGGGGGAGACTGGGTGGGGGTGATGGCCATTGTCATCCTCCTCACTGTTCTCTGCCCCAAGAGCATCGGAAAAAAGCATGCAGTGCTCACCTTCTCCGAACTTGAGGTCAGCCAGCCCCTTGACAGCGGGAGGCATGCCACCCAAAAACCCGACATGCCGAAGGCGGCCGTCGGGATAGAAACTGGCCGAGCGCTTTTTGTACAGGCCCTGCCTGACTGCCTGAGCAAACTCCGGCACCACATCCTTGAATTTGGCCATAAGTACATTAACTTTGCTTCCATCATTGAGCTTCCGGGTTACCTTCCTGAGAGCTTTCACCCAGCCAAAGGCCGGAGAGTTATCGTGAGGATGTCCAACCGTTATCGGCGGCTCATGGTATTCGGGATCGAAGAGCCGTATTGCCTTGTCAATCAGCTCATCCCCCTCATGCTCGGCACCCTGACTGTCGATTTGCTTTCCTCCGGCAAAGATTGGCACCCAGTCATCGAAACCTGAAAAATCCCTGTTCATTATCCTATCCTCCTTTCTTTTTCACTGGCCACTGTTTTTACTAACCACTTCCTCTCCCTCCAGTGGCTGCGGCAGGCCGTAAGTTTCATAAAAATACGATTTGGCTATCGGCAGGCCGATCTCGGTCACTAATGTCCTGTCAATCTGACTTCGATCTGCCAGGTCCGGCTTTTTACCGGCGTGGGTCACCAGGCGGGGGTAGCTGGTCACGCCCGGAAAGTTGTAATCAACAATCCAGGGTATCAGGACCTTATTCAGATATCCGTCGAGCAGGTCCGCATCAGCTTCGATGATATCCTGCCTCACTTCATCATGGATCTGCGAGGCGGCGTAAGAGCCCCTGCTGCCGACATCGGTGGTCAGGGTCTGGCCAAGTGCGGTTTTCGATATTTGCCGGTCGAAATACTCACAGGCTGCCAGATATGAGCCATCACCCTGCCGGGAGGCTTCCATCAACTCTATGGACATGGAGTCCGGAATAACGATCCCGGTCTCGGTTCTGATGGCATCGATGGCTTCAAGGAGTTTTGTCCGCTGCTCCCTGGCCTGGGCCGGGTACTTGCCGATGGGGGTTGGCATGCTGAATTTCTCCATAAAAATGACCCAGAATTTGATGCCATGCTTCTTGAACCAGACCGGCCACCAGAGCTTTTGCCCCAGGCCCTGGCCATACGGGTTGTCGCTGTCGCCGTACTGGAAGATGAGGAATTTACGGTCCGGAAGCGGATCTCCGTTGATCATCGAGGCTGGGGTCAGTAAGCGCGGCTCCCGCTCCAAAGTAAAGCAGAAACGCCTTGGATGCTTGCCAAGGAACCGGTCGATAACGATATTCCCGTTTTTCACTTTCCAGATGATTTCAGCGCCATAGTAGCCGTAGAGAATTGCCTGCAGGATTTCAAGCCGCAGTTGATCGAAGTTACAATCCATGAGCACGGATTCGACGAATTGGGCAATCTGCACATCGGGCAGGTCACGGCCCGACTTTGAGGCCCGGCGGTGATTTCCCGCCGGGACCACACTCCACTCCTTGCCGACTACGGCCAGATAGCGGGTCTGCAGCACGGAAAAAGCATGCGGATCGCGGACAACCTCATCGTAGAGCCTGATTCCCTTCCCTCTGGCTTCGGTAAGCAGCACCGGGTCCGGATTTTCCAGGCGGTTGATCCAGCCGCCGAAAACGTCAAGGTCTTTGCCGGTCGTGGCAATTTCCTTCTCAACTGTTTTTGGTATCTTTATCTCATTGAATTCAGTTGTCATGTGCCTGACTCCTTAAGTTCAATAGCAGTTCATTGCGGCCATATAGTCACACTTTCGGCCAGTGCTGTCGAAATCAAAACAGGCAGTGCGGGTGCGAAAATACTTGAGCGCCATGCTCAGCATGTCCGCCTGGTCCATGGTCGCCCCAAGCGGGAAGTGGCCGATTTCCTGCAAAAAATCAGACAGCCAGGGTGCTGAATCAGGCAGCCAGACATTGCCTGCCTCGATGGCCGGGCTCTCGATGGCCAGTCTGGTGATTTTGTCCGATTCAGGCGCGAATGGAATCAGAGGGAGCGCAGTTTCCAGCGGCAGATCCTGCAGCAGGGAAGAGCCGGTTGACTTATCCTCAATCAGAATGACCTGAGGATTGAATTTTTCAGCCAGGGCTTTGACCATCCGCTTGCCGAGAGGATAGGTCAGCCATTCCCGAAAGACATCGACAAGGTAATAGCCGGTCTTGGTTCTGACCCAGGTTCCGCAGACCCAGGGGCAGTTGAGCAGCTCATCCGCCTTCTGGGCCGTATCCCAGCATTGCAGTACCTCTATCCACTGATCCCGTGAAGGGATGGCCCGGTAAGTACGAAACCAGTCAAGCCGGACCAGGCCGCCTTTTGACGGAACAGGGTTTTGCTGCAATTGCCCGGCTGTGCCAAAGGTACCAAGCACTTTTTTCTGCTGATCAAGCCAGTCCCGGTCAAAGCGGGCCGGCCACAGCAATTCTCCCTCCACCTCACGCGGGTCCTGCACTCCCAGGCAGGTCACGCACCTTCTGTCCGGCTCAAACTCCATGGGAAAGCACAGATGCTCCCAGCCGCCGTCCTTGAGCACATGACCGGTCAGGTCATCCTCGTGAAGACGCTGCATAATGATGACAATGGCCGACTTTTTCGGATCATTGAGCCTGGTGAAAAGCTCCTGATCAAAGGTATCGAGGGTGTTCTGCCGTTCCGTATCGGAGAACATGGCTTTTTTGGCATTGTGAGGATCATCGATGATCAGAATATCCCCCCCCTCTCCGGTCACTCCCGAAGTCATGCCAAAGGCCACCCTGCAGCCGGTACGGTTATTCTCGTACCTCGTCTTCTGGTTCTGGTCCGTGGTGAACCGGAAGCGGTCTGCCCAGCCGGTTTTAAACCACTGGCTGTCGATGATCCGCCGTGACTTCAGGCAATCGCGGGTCGCCAGGGCATCCTTGTGCGATCCGGTCAAAAATCGCTTGGTCGGATCCTGCAGCCAGACCCAAACCGGCCACATGACTGAAACAATGGTCGATTTGGATGTCCGGTACGGGACATTAATCACCAGACGACGGATCTCACCTCTGGCCACAGCCTCAAGATGATTGCAGATCGAATCAATATGCCAGTTATCGACAAAGGAACGACCGGGCTCAACTACCGGCCATGCCGCCTCGATGAAGGAGCGAAGGGACTTTTCAGCCCCCTCGTACATTTCCCGCTCAGCAGCGGAAAGTCCGGTCTCCTGACCGCAGGCACCGTATGCTTCCTGAGCACCTTCCCGTACTGCATCCTGCACTTTTGTCCTCTTCTTCATTGCATTATCCTCCAGGTTGCTTTTCATGCTGGGGCTTGTATGCCCCGATGATAATTACCCAGATTACCCAGCGGCTGCAGCCCGAAAAACAAAAAAGCCCGGTAAAACCATCTCTGGTTTCGACCGGGCTTCAAGGTACGCTTTTTCAGAAAGCGTCTTTCAGTAACCGTTACTTATTGATTCAATTGAAGAACTGAACATCCCCTGCACTGCGTTATGAGGTGCGGAGGATGTCAATTTATTTTATTATTATGATATTTATAATTTGCACCCTAGTTTATTATTGGATCGATATGTTTAATTTTTATAACTATATTTTTAATATATCAAACATCAATCGAGATTTCAAGTATTATTTTTATCAAAATTGCCTAAAATTATTTTTCGGCCGTTGGGCGAGAAATCCTAAATTCAGGATCATTCCAGAGTTTTTCAAAATAATCATTATAATATTCAAATCCATTTGAATTAGCCCTAAATTCATAGCCCTCATCTTTCTGAAATCTCTCTATAAAAACCACAAAAAAGGAGGGAGGATATTTACCATGTCCGAAACTCACCTGATAAACTGGTTCAAATACCGTTTGAATCCTTCCTTGAAATAGCTTGGCATGACCTTGAATGTTCTCAGGTAGCTGCCATTCTGTGAAAGCCTGATTACCTGGAAATAGGTAAGTGGCTCACGGATGAACAGAGAGAACAATCGAGCCAGGGTAAAGGTAATTTTAAATCCGAAGGATTCAGGGTCTTTTTTATAGAGGTCCAGCACTTTGTGCATATGCTCTTTCCTGAGAAAAGTGGAGATTCTCAGCATATCGTTGAGGGTGCTTTTCTTGTATACCAGATAATCCTTCCTGAGAGAGCTTTCCATGCTCAGGGAATTCTGCTCTGCTTTTGTGTATAATTCGGTCCCCAGATACAGGCTCAGTGAAAAAAACTGGGTATAGAACGGCTTTGGGGTCTCCATAAGGGTTTGTATTGTTTCAAGCTGGTCTTCCTCTGTTTCAAATGGATTATCGAGAATAACATCGTAAAAAGCAGCTATCTGAAAATCCCTGATAAGACCCGCTGCCTTGAGGAAGTCTGCCTTTAATGACCTTCGCTGATAGATTTCCCTGCAAACCCGGTCGCTTCCGCTTTGCAGGCCAACACTGATCCAGGCAAGCCCGGCCCTTTTCAAGGATTCCATTTTATCCCGGGTGATATAGGTAGGAATGCTTCTCACGATAAAGGGCTTTTTCACCTTTTCCTGATACGCTTCACAAAATTCCCTGAGATATTCGCCGGTGCAGGCTAAAAAGCAATCGTCCTGGAAATTGATGTACTCGATCTCCGGGTTATTCTGCACAGCCCTCTCAAGCTCACTGATAACATTGCCGATGCTCCGCCGCCTGACCTTTTTGGACCCATAGAGCCGTGAGATAAAGTTGTTGCAGCAGTAAGTGCAGGAAAACGGGCATCCTCTGGAGCTCATGACACTATAGGTTGTCCCTGAATACCGGGCATGCTTCTGAAAAGAGCGTTTGCTGACCGGTGCTATGCCCTTATGGTCCTGAACATAGCAGTGAACCGGAATATGATCATAAAACGGGATTTCATCCAGATTTTCGATAAGCGGATACAAGGGGTTTTTCCTGAGCTGCCCATGAACTCTGAAGCAAAGGTTGTTGATGTTGGCCAGGCTTTCGTTTCTGTCAATGGCTCCGGCTGCATCCAGGATCGTTCTCTCGCCTTCTCCGATGCAGACGTAATCAGCGTAATCCAGACACATTTCCGGCGCAATAGTCGGATGTATGCCTCCCCAGATAATTGGAATTGATGGAAAACAGCTTTTCAGATAGGCAGTTAAGCAGCAGGCATTATCATACTCAACCGACATCAAGCTTATTCCGATCAATCCGGGCGAACGATCAGAAACAAATTCCCTGATCTGTTCAAGGGCTTTGGCATCATTCGGGTTAAAGGCTGGTAAACAAAGGAAGAGAGAATCGCAGGAGTTATTGAGTAAGGTATAGTGAAGATATTTCAGTCCGAGAATGTCCAAGTCCTTCTGTAATGAAATCAACAGGATGCTCATTTCTCTTATCCCTGTTTCCGGAAAAATAAGGCTTATTGACTATTTATTATAACTTTATCGGTGATAACACTACTATCCTAATTCATGTATCAGCCAATAGTCAAATATTCATAACTACTCAGGCACAAAGGGGCAAAAGGGCAAAGGCAGAGGTACAAATGTGCCTTTGTGCCTGAGTAGTTACCGCATTTCTTTTAATTTTGGCGTCATAGGGGTTATGAAATCTCTATATAATTTTAAGGAAAGGCATGCTGTTTCTATTACCTGTTAAGGTGATAATAAGTAGTATTACTCATAATTAGGAGAATAATTACTTTCTTCTAATATAGCCTTGTACTCATTTCACTGGTATCAATCTTGCCTTAATAAATCGGCAGACATACTCAAAAAATTAAACTAAGAAAAAGGAGATGAAAAGAGAAGAAAGAGCAAAAGCTAAGAGCATACTGAAAACATACATTGAAATCCTTTAGAAGAACTGCTTTGCGGGTTGGAAAGGGGAATTTCCAAAATGATGATCAAGAAGAGGCTCTCATGGTTATCTTTCACAGCGGTTACTGTATCATTCGCTCTATTCTTAATGTATTCACCCACACCCATAGCTCATGCACAAAACTGGGCAGCCTTACCACCTTATAATACCTTATGGCCTTTATGGTCGTCGGCTCTATCACCTCTCGATGCTGGCGGGGTGCCGGTCCCAATAGTAAGTGAATTAACCAAGTCTACTATCTTGCCTGTTGAACCCGGGTTAACTTGGAATCCATCACTAAACTACCCATGGCTTCTTTATAATACACCATTGGGTATGGCCTATTTTGATCCAATTGGTGGTGTCGATTTCTGGCCCCCTTCAAGCTTAATAAAATCAAACGGATCAATTAAGGTTTTAACCCTTCCAACAGACTACGCAGCATTGCCGGTGACCTCTTCAAGCTTTATAACAGATTTTCTTCCAGTGGCCAATCCAGCAGCCGTAGGGTTTTTAGCTGCTATTCCAGGAGCATTCCCAAACGGTATACTTCCTGTCTATTTAGGTGCCAGCGCCCTTCTTCCTATACTGTAATGCGATTGAAAAGGTGCGCGTGTTCCCCACGGGCGTAGGGATGAACCGCGCACCCATGCCGACAATGGGCCTTGCTCTGGGAGCGGGAATCCAGACAGCCCCTTAAAGATAGCCTTGACAGGGCACTAGATTATTGCTATAGAGAACATGCCGGGAACAAAGACAAGAGAATTTCCCCCGTTGAATAAAAACAGGAGAATTTTCCACTTTCCAGGATGGGAACATGGTATTGACATTGTCCCCTCAGGCTACGTGAGGATATCTCTTTATAAGATCATCTCTTTATAAGACCGCCACGTATGGACCGAAGCGATTTCAGGAAGTTACTCATTCAGGAAAAACTGGTTCTGCCTCCCCTGTGCGGCTACACGGATTATCCCTATCGAAGGATATTAGCCAGATTTGGAGGCATCATCCTTATTACGGAAATGGTCAAGGCCAGGGCTATCCTGGTCAATAATGAGCGAACCATGAAGATGCTGGTGCGCTCAGAGGAAGAGACCTGCACCGGGGCCCAATTGCTGGGCTCTGAGCCCGAGATTATGGCCAGGGCTGCGCTTGTCTGCCAGAACCTGGGCTTTTCCTTTGTGGATATCAATCTGGGGTGTCCGGCCAGAAAAGTGCTCTCCAAACAGGAGGGCGGAGCCCTGCTGAAAAACCCTGACCAGATCGGAAGGATTCTGGGAGCGGTTCGCCGGGCCATAAACATCCCTCTGACCATCAAGATGCGGCTGGGATTTCGGACGAACGAGTTGACTGCCCTGGTTGTGGCCAGGATGGCTGAAGAAAACGGGGTTGACGCTATCACGGTTCATGGCCGCAGCGTGGAGCAGGGGTATTCCGGTCCGGTGGACTGGCAGCGGATCAAAGAGATAGCCCAGTCTGTCAGCGTGCCGGTGATTGCCAATGGCGGCATAGGAACGGCATTTATGCCCAGAGAAATCCTCCAGCAAACCGGGGCAATGGCCGTCATGCCGGGCAGGGCCATTCTGGGCAATCCCTGGCTGATCGGCGAAATCCTGCATCAGTTGCATGGCCGGGAGATAGGCCAATCCCGGTCTATTGACAAAATTAAAGAAACCGCTCTGGATCATTTTGACAGTCTGGCCAGGTTTTATGATGAAAGATCGGCTTGCCTGAGCATGAGGAGATTTCTCTCTTTCTATTTTAAGGGCACACCCCGGATAGTGGAAATGCGAAGAAAACTGAGTACACTGAATAGCCGGTCGGACTTCATCCTACTGCTGGGACAGGGCTAGTCCCCCACCCCCCTGGCCTTTGCTGCCAACTTCCCCCACCCCCATCTTGACCCGCACGCATATTTGCCGTATCATAGTGGAATATGAAAGCTAGTAGTAAGACTTTGAGAAAAGGTGAGTAAAGAGATGAAAGCTATTGAGTTTAAAGCCAGAGTAGATAAAGGGGTCATTAAAATTCCTGACGAGTTCAGAAATAAAATTGACCATGAGGTAAGAGTTATTCTTTTGCTGGAAGAGGAAAAAAAGGAATATGTAGGCAAACCCCGGTTTACCGCAGTCAAAATAAAAACCAAAAGTTTCAAGTTTAACCGGGAAGAGGCCAATGAAAGATAAAGCTTTTATTGACACCAATGTTTTGATTTATTTATATTCGGAAGATGAAACTGAAAAACGGCAGGTTGCAGAAAACCTGGTGGACAATTCTCCACCGATAATCAGCATCCAGGTATTAAATGAAATCTCCAACGTGATGGTAAAGAAACTGAAACTCGCTCCCAAGGCCATTTCCAGGGTAATCGAGGAACTCTCCAGACATTGTATGGTAAGAGAAATAACTGTAGATACGATTCAATCAGCATTAAAGATTGCTGAAAAGTATAGATATTCTTATTATGACAGTCTGATTGTGGCAAGTGCTCTGGAGGATCAATGTAAGATTCTCTATTCCGAAGACATGCAGTCTGGGCAATATATCGAAGATCAGCTAAGAATTACTAATCCCTTTTTATAATAAACAGAACAGGGAGATCATGGAATATTATACTAAAATCTCTCATATATGGTAGCCATCACACTGTTTGGATCTGATGCCTTTAGCGAAGTGAAAATCCTATAGAGGGGATTTCCCGCAGAGACGCAGAGGCGCAGAGAAAATAATTTTGTCTTTTTTACCTCTGCGCCTCTGCGTCTCTGCGGGAGAAATATTAATGTGTTGTCTTACCAATATGAGCGACTAAAATTGACATAATTTTCCATTACCTTACTATATCGAAGTATGAAATTAAGCGATCATGATTATTCCTCCCTGGAGCTCAAGAGCCTGATCATTCAGGGGGCCAGGGAGCATAATCTCAAAAATATCGATCTTGAAATCCCCAAAAAGAAAATGGTGGTTTTCACCGGCGTGAGCGGTTCCGGAAAATCCTCGCTGGCGTTCGATACTATCTATGCCGAAGGACAGCGCCGCTATGTAGAATCGCTGTCCAGCTATGCCCGCCAGTTTCTGGGACAGATGGAAAAGCCCCACTACGACTATATCCGGGGGCTTTCGCCTACCATTGCCATCGAGCAAAAGGCAGCCAGTAAAAATCCCCGCTCGACCGTGGGCACGCTGACCGAAATCTATGACTACCTTCGGGTGTTCTTTGCCCGCCTGGGGGTACAGCACTGCTACCGCTGCGGACGTCCGATCGGCGCCCAATCGCCGGAGCAGATCGTGGCCGAGGTCCTGCGGCTTCCGCCAAAGACCAAAATCCTGCTGCTGGCACCCCTGGTGCGCCAGCGAAAAGGGGAATTCCGAGACCTTCTGACCGAGGTCCAGCGGGGCGGCTTTGTCCGGGTGCGAGTTGACGGCCAGGTGCTGGAGCTTTCTGAAATTCCCGGCCTGGATAAAAAGAAAAAGCACACCATCGAGGTAGTAGTGGATCGGCTGATCATCACCGATCAGGTCAAGGAGCGGCTGACCGATTCGGTCGAGACCGCCCTCCGGGTAGGCAAAGGGCAACTGGTGGTTTCCTGCCTGGCCGATGCCTCCCCCGACAGTGCATCCCGCAGCAGCAGTGCATCCTCATCACCAGGCGGCAGTCAGCAGCCAGCCTGCCAGGATATCCCCTTCAGCGAGCACCTGGCCTGTGACCTGTGCGGGCTCAGTTGTCCTGAGCTTTCGCCGCAGCTTTTCTCCTTCAACAGCCCCCTGGGCATGTGCCGGGAGTGCAACGGCCTTGGCACGCGGGCTGAAATCGACCCCAGCCTGATCGTGCCGGACCCGACCAAGTCCATTCATGAAGGTGCGCTCGAAGCCATCGGCTTTACCATGAAAAACCAGAAGGGCTGGTCGTATCAGATATTTTCCGCTATCGCCAGGGAACTTGGCATCGACCTTGATACTCCCTTTGGCCAGCTCAGCAGGGAGCATCAGCAGGCTATTCTCTATGGCTCAGGCGACCGGGAATTTGTGGTCAATTATACCGGCCAGAAGTTCGATCTTGATTACACTACCAAAAACGAGGGCATTATCCCGACCCTCCTTCGCCGTATGAAACAGACAACCTCAGAGAGTCAGAAGACCCGGTATGAACAGTACATGAGCGACATTCCCTGCACTGACTGCCAGGGAACGCGGCTTCGGCCCGAAGCCCGCAGCGTGCGGGTGGGAGGAAAGACCCTGCCCGAACTCACCTCCATGAGTATCGAGCATTTGTACGGCTTTTTCGATGCCCTTAAGGTCGAGGGCAGCAGCCGGGCACTGATTGCCGCTGAGCTGGTCAAGGAGCTGCAATCCCGGCTGCGGTTCCTGCTGAATGTGGGGCTTGGATATCTGTCCCTCAACAGGTCCGGCCCGTCGCTTTCGGGCGGCGAGTCCCAGCGGCTTCGCCTGGCCAGCCAGATGGGCACCGAGCTGACCGGCGTCCTCTATGTGCTCGATGAGCCGAGCATCGGGCTTCATCAGCGGGATAACCAGAAGCTCCTGAGAGCCCTTCTCCACCTCCGGGATATCGGCAATTCCCTGATCGTGGTCGAACATGACCGCGAGACGATCGAGGCCGCAGATCATGTGGTTGACTTTGGGCCGGGTGCTGGTGTGCATGGCGGAGAAGTTATTTTTTCCGGCCCTCCTGAAATGATGAAAAAGGACCTTAACTCTCTGACCGGCCAATATCTGTCTGGCCACAAGGAAATTCCGGTCCCCACAACCCGCAGGTCTCCCACAGGGTGGATCACCATCCAGGGGGCCAGTGAAAATAACCTCAAAGACATCGATGTCCCCATCCCCCTTGGGGTGCTCTGCTTTGTGACCGGCGTGTCCGGGGCAGGGAAAAGCAGCCTCATCCGCCAGATCCTCTATCCGGCTGCGGCTAACCGCCTGCACAATGCCCGGCTGGCTGTCGGCAGGCATCGAGGCATTCAGGGCTTCGAGCAGCTCGATAAAATCATCAATATTGACCAGCGGCCCATTGGCCGCACTCCCCGCTCCAATCCAGCCACCTACGTCAAGGTCTTTGACCTTATCCGGGAGGTGTTTTCCTGGCAGACCGAGGCCAGGGTCGCCGGATACGGCAAGGAAAGGTTCAGCTTCAATCTGAAGGGCGGGCGGTGCGAGGCATGTTCCGGCGACGGCATGGTCAGGGTGGAGATGCACTTTCTGCCCGATGTCTACGTACCCTGCGAGGTCTGCCACGGGAGCCGCTTTAACGAGGCAACGCTGCGCATCACCTACAAGGGAAAGAACATCGCCCAGGTCCTCGATATGACCGTGGAAGAGGCCATGTCACTGTTTTCCAACCACCCCAAAATCCTCCGCATCCTGCAAACCCTTTCCGATGTGGGACTTGAGTACATCAAGCTTGGCCAGCCCTCCACTACCCTGTCCGGCGGTGAGGCCCAGCGGATAAAGCTCTCCCGTGAGCTGGCCCGGATCGACACCGGAAGAACCCTCTACCTGCTCGACGAGCCGACAACAGGGCTGCATTTTGAGGATATCCGCAAGCTCCTTATCGTCCTCAACCGCCTGGTGGATGCAGGCAACAGCGTCCTGGTCATCGAGCACAACCTGGATACCATCAAGACCGCAGATTACATCCTCGATCTTGGCCCTGAAGGGGGAGACCAGGGCGGCAGGCTGGTGGCTGCCGGAACGCCGGAGGAGGTCTGCCGCGTTCCTGAATCACCGACAGGTCAGGTGCTGCGGGAATTGGTTGGGAGTGGTTGGTGATTAGGGGTCAGTGGTCAGTGGTCAGTAAAAAATACGGAGTACCCCTCATTCCCGCGAAAGCGGGAATCCAGTGGTTTCTTCTAAATAGCCTAAACCCAACATTCAGGACACCATTGGACCTGGCGGCTCATGGGTCAAATGTTGGGTTTACTCCAAGATGGGAAACATCTGTGCCCTGGGGCCAAATTTACCAGCCTTGATTTCTGCCTTAGCTTATGATAAATTAAATGAAGGATAAATTATTTACGGATATCAAGAAAAAGTTAAGGGTCAAAAATGCTTTTACACCAGCAATTTGTATCCGTGGCCAAAAAATATCCAGGCAAACTCTCCATCATTGACCGTACTACGGGGAAGCAGCTTACTTTCTCCAGTGCTCTTGTGGCGTCCCTCATCCTGGCTGATAAATTCCGGGAATATGAACCCGGTTATCTCGGCATCATGATTCCGACCTCTGCGGGTTGTGCCCTGGCTATTTTGGCTGCTTTAATGAGCGGCAGGATTCCGGTCATGATCAACTATTCAACCGGAGCTGCCTATAATGCCGAATTTGCCCGGAAAAAATGCGGCTTCAAGACCATCATCACTTCAAGAACCCTGGTGGAGAAGATACATTGCCGCCTGGTCAGGGGAATGGTCTTCATCGAGGATATCATGAAGAGCATTTCCACGGCAGACAAATTCAAGGCAGCGCTCAAGTCAAGATTACCGCTGCCGCTTCTTCTCAAAGCCATCCATCGAGGGGATGAAGACGACAATCTCGTCATCCTGTTCACCAGCGGCAGTGAAAAAGAGCCGAAAGCCGTCCAGTTGACTCACCGGAATATCGTCTCGAATGTCGAAGGTCTGACCGAAATGTTCGGGTTTTCGGCAAAGGACCGTATGCTGGCCAATCTGCCCTATTTCCATGTGTTTGGTCAGACAGCCAACCTCTGGCTGCCCGTCTATCACGGAATGACGATTATCGCTTATTCCAACCCGCTCGACTATAAGACCATCTGCACCATTGTTCGTGAGGAAAAACCGACCTTAATGGCCGGAACCCCATTTTTTTTCAAAGGCTATCTTCACAAGTCGGAACCGGGTGATTTTCAGAGCATCCGCATCGCCCTGACTGGTGCTGATCGATGCCCGGAGGCGCTGCGCAGGGGATTTATGGATAAACACCGGATACCGCTGCTCGACGCCTATGGAACCACGGAGACATCACCGGCCATTTCCGCCAACACCCCAGAGTTCAACCGGCCCGGCAGTGTCGGCAGGATTCTTCCGAATATACAGGTGAGAATTGAAAATTACGAGACCGGCCGGGAATGCGCTGCCGGTGAAGTTGGCAGGATCCTGGTCAGGGGCGCTTCCGTGATGAAGGGATATCTTCATGATTTTGAAGAGACTTCACTGCACCTTCGGAATGGCTGGTACGATACCGGCGATATGGGATTTATGGACGTGGAAGGTTATCTCTGGCATGTCGGCAGGTTGAGGCGATTCGTTAAAATCGGAGGCGAAATGGTCTCGCTGGTTCGCGTGGAAACCATTCTGGAAAGGCTGCTTCCGGAAAATGTTTCCTGCTGTGTGGTTGAGATCCCCGATGCCCTGAAAGGGACCAGAATAGTGGCTGCGGTTACCCGGAAAGTCGATGAAAAGCGCATCCTGGAACAGATGGCAGAGCTGCTTCCCAACCTTGCCCTTCCAAAGCAGTTTGTGGTTATCGAGGACCTTCCCGGTCTTGAAAGCGTCAAGACAGACTTTCAGGCTGTTTCCGAGATGGTGCGCGCCAGATTGGGGAAGTGAGAAGGGGGAGAGTGTTCCTCCTGCTTCTTTTCCTACCAGACATCGGCGCAAAAGTTTTGGTATGTACATCCGGTACATTGGCCCCGGTTTTTCGTCTGACCGGGCAGCCGCTCTTTCTGCAGCATTTCCCGGATAGAAGATACGAGTTTCAGCACTTCTTCCTTGAGCTCTCCGGTAACGTGAAAGACCTCAACATCCTGGAGCGCAAGCAGATAGACAAACCCTTGGCTGACCTGTACCCCGGAGATATCTTCCAGCAGCAGAGCGTAAGCTGTCAGCGGGTAAAGAGAGCTTTTCGATGGTTTGGGGGCAGTGGTATCACTGAATTCGACGGGAAACAGCCCTTCGCTGGACTTGACGATCATATCCGGCTGTCCGCTCAACCCCAGTCTCGATGATGTCAGGGCAGGCTGAAACACCCGTTCTCCTTCATCCAGGTGGTATTTTCCCAGCTTGCGCCGATGTTCGAGCTTTTCAAGGATGATCTGGTAACACCGGGAGCGTTCCTGGTATTCTGGCGCAGGTTCAGCTTCCGGCCACTGAAGGGATAAAAAATAGGTAAAGAACACTATCCGCGGACAGTTAATATACTGCTTGATATCGGTAACCGTAAGATTTATCACTGTCGGCAGCCTCACCATTTGAAGCGGAAAGGCTTGTATTTGCCCTCCTCGCCTCTGAGAAAAGAGGCCAGATGCCGGGCCTGAATCTGGATAATCGATCTGATCTGATATTCCCGGTCCTCAGAGATCTGCGTCGATCCAAGCCGTTCCAGGATTTTTTGGCCGATGGACTCTCGTGTCTCCGGATCCAGGAGTCCATTGTGCACGCGGTTGATCTCTCCCAGATTCACCTGACTTATGATTGGCAGATCCACTACCGGCTGGCCGAATTCCTCAGCCAGGTCGAGCACGAGCGAGGACCTGCCCGGCTGGTCAACATGCAGAAAGCC
The DNA here is from genome assembly GCA_040755755.1 of bacterium. NCBI lineage: Bacteria > bacterium. The sequence continues at coordinate 126,801 of JBFLZW010000001.1, forward strand.
TGCAAAGGGTTCAAGACCGGCCTGCAAAACCGCACCCCAGATTTGAGAATATAAAAGACCGTATCCGTAATTGAGCATCGAGCGGATGGCCTCCGCAGCCTGCTGGTGAACCCGGCCCAGGAATTCGAATTTCCGGTCGATAATTTTCCTGACGGCCTCCCAGTACATTCTGTTTCCCTCTTCTTCGACTTCCAGCAGTGCGGCCCGGATTTCATCGATGCTCTCTCCGGTGATCTTTTTGACCTTGCCTCTCAGCACTGTGATGGACCGGGCAGCTTCCTGTATCTTTTCCGCCCGCTGCGGGTCTTTTTGTTTGAGAGATTTATGGAAGAGGAGAACCAGTTTTTCCTGGTTATGGAACTTTCCCGACAGAATGGCTTTGCTCACTTCCACTCCCCGCTGGTCCTGAAAAGCCAGAATCTGTTCCCGCCGGATAAGGGTGGTGGATGTCAGCAGGGGAGAAGTAATCATGGCCAGGGGTCTTCCCGTAGAGCTCAGCAGGCTGAGCCGTATCCCACGCTGGCATAAATCTGCAATCAGGCCACTGGAAATGGAGATTCCCCTTGAAGAAATGATAACCTCATTCATATGGTGCAGAGGAAATTTATAGACTGTTTTCCCCTCCCTGCTCACGATCAGCCGTTCATTCTCCTGCTCAAGAAACACTCCGAACCCGGAGATGAGAAGTTGAGAGGAGTTTTTATTTTTGATCATCGAAAGTCCCTCATCGATGATCACCTCCTCCCCTTCGTCAGGCTCCCAATGAATTCCTATGGGAATTGGATCCGGGGTGCTGGTGAAAAGGGCCAATTGCCGGGGATGGTAAACCCTGGCCGGCCCGGGTGAATAGCCGGGATGCCCGGAGCAGACTTTCAGTCTAGCCTTGGCCTGCATAGCTTTTTCTCCCTCTCTCTCTTTATTTTTTGCTACTAGAGCCAATCTGATACGGATTCAGTTATTGGTGATGACAGATATCTTTTTTCTGCGCCTTTGATCACCTCATAAAACAATTATGGTAGACTTTTATTAATATACCATAATAATACATAAAAATAAACATTTTTTCCAATATGGAAAGAAAGAAAAAATCTCTTGAAGGTTATCTATCCAGGAGAGGATTCGGTAAGGTCTTACGGAAAAAGAATAATTTGATAATTTGTTCTCCAGATTCATCCACCTCATCATAAGACAGCCAGTAGCAATAAAAAAGGCAGAGTCATCCTGACTCTGCCTTTTAAAACTTTCAAATGAAATTTGGATCATCCTCTCCGAACCCTTTTCTTAATCCCACCAACACCGAGCAAGCCAAAGAAGCCAAAGCCAAAAAGAACTATGGTGGAGGGTTCGGGGATAGGACATGCAAAGCTATGCCCTTGAACTGTATAAGTTGTCCCATCCCACGTAAAGGAATGATCTACATTTACTATTTGTGGAAGTGACAGTGTGCCTTGTGTAGGATCATAAGTATACTCGCCTATCCATGACACTCTTACGGGATCGCCATTTGTTCTTATACATTCGCCACTTCCCTCAAAAGTGATACTACCAGGCCCATTGGGTGTTAATAATTGAGACCAAGGAGAAATGGAGACTATATCAATAGGTCCACCATATGTTCCCTCCCAATGAGAATTAACTTCAACTTGCCCTCCTCCTAAGTTCCTAACCTCATAAGTCATATTAGTTTGACTACCATCCTCGTAAAACAACGTCCTTGAGGCATTATAATTCCAGTCTGTAAGTTCATATAACAGTGTTGTATTAGCAGGTGCTAAAGGACACAGTCCAATTCCATTACAACATACTACACAGAGAAAAGAGCTTAATGACCATGCGGCTGGATGAAAATTTATAGGCGTAGTATTAAAAACAACAGAACCGTCTAAATAACCTGTATCTGTCTCAACGCTTCCTGCAAGAACTCCATCAAAAGGCATACCATTAAATATTCCATCTGTTACACCCGTCAATGTTATATTTGTAGCCTGAGCCCATGATCCATGTAACAAAAATATTGCTACCGACAAAATAAGTATAATTTTATAATACCCTTTCATATCAATTTCCTCCATTTTACCAATACCTCTCTCAAGATACATTAGGAATTGGAAATAAATGAGTCTATTGAAATTTACTATGATCTTGAGAATTTTCCAAATTGTGATTCAATGAAAACAATATGTTATGACTACCATTTGGGGAAAAATTCCTCAATTTTGGACTAAATAAACAGAGTCATAAATAAGTAAAGCGATTTTGGGATTTATTATCCCCCATGTCATTTAGTCAAAAGGACAGAAATGGGCTCCTTATTTATTTACGCTGTCTTAGCCATACTATAGAACTTCCCCGCCACTGGTTCCGGAACTGGAAGCGTTATAGAATTACTATTCACTACCGGACACTTTTTCTGTCATTCCCGCGAAAGCGGGAATCCATGCATGGTTGCAGCAAACCCCTGGATTCAAGCCTACGCGGGAATGACGTGAAATACCTGCACTTACAGACGCATACAGAGTCGGGAATAAAAAGTGTCCGGCAGTGAGAATTACTGTTGAATATATGCATTTTTTATTCCAGATAATAAGTTATTGATATTTAACAGAAATTATCTTACTGACAAAGCTAAAATATGTAGCTTTTAACTACAATTATGGTAATTATTTAAGTAGCTAATTAATCACATGATATTATTGATACTAAAAACAGGGTGATTGTAGTGATTTACTACACTTATAGCCATTTACTGATAAGATTATCAAAGATGCATGAAAAGGGCACAATACATGCCAGAGAAAAACATCTAAATTCTTATTGTGGTTGGTTGTAACCATGATCGGTAGAAAAATCAGGTCCCCCTTTTTTCTTCAGACAGACATCATGAGACGCCCGGAAATGGCTCGAAGTATGTGATATGATAATTTCCCCTTTATGGCCTGAAGGTCGAATAGATGTCAGCGTGCGACTGGTGAATTACCTCATCGATTTTTCCTTTGAAATAAGAGAGCAAGGATGCTCAATATTTTCCTTACTAAAACCGATGAGCGGCTATTTTTTCATGCGGGCCTGCCTGGAAGAACACAGTCACCCTGAAAAAATAATGCTGGCATTTTTTTCCAAAAATAGATTATACTCTGTGAAGGTATGGAAAGTTAATAAAATCAGCTATTGGTCAGTCGTCAATTTTCAACGGCAGGTACGTTCTCCTTATGGCAGGAATTCTCCTCTGGGGGACCGGCCTCTGCGGCAGAGCCGAAGAGACCAGTCCTGATCTACTGTCAAAAGCGGCCCCGCCAGGGGTAGTCGATATTTTGGAATTGTCGCCCTGGTTTGATCTTTCCATCGTCAGGGAGGGGCCGAAAAGCAGGTGCTGGGTATCGTCGCAGTGCCGGGAGGGTCCACCTCTGATCATTACCGGCAGTTGCTCTTCCAGTCTCGATCTGGCCTGGCACTTTCATCGGATGGGTATTCTTCCGGTCTGGGGTTCGGTTCTGTCTCACAGCCAATGGGCGGGAAGAGGGCAATTTGGCCGGGTATGGCTTTCTCCGCCGGGGAATATTTATGCTGCCTGGCGTCTGCCCAATCCTCCAAGGCCCTGGGCTGACATGCTTTCCCTGGTGGTGGGATACATGATTATCCGGGGCCTCATGAGCGAGGGGATTTCGGTCCGGCTCAAGTGGCCCAATGACCTTGTTATCGACAGGAAAAAGGTTGGCGGAATTCTGATTGAGGCTAAACGGGATGCGATTATTGCCGGTGTGGGCATTAACCTGGTTTCAAGCCCGGAGAAATTACAGCTCGATGACCCTTTGGCACTTCCACCCATCTCCCTGAAGGCAGCCGGGTATTCGGCCAGACTGCTTGATCTTTGGAACAGGCTGGTATTGATTGGCCAGTCCTGCTGCCATGAAACGATCTTCTCCGGCTCGCCAGAGCGGTTTATTTCGTATCTCCAGCCTCACCTCGCTTTTATGGGCGAAGAGGTCACCATCGACGACCATCGCGGCGCGGGGCTCTATCGGGCGGAAACTGTGGGGCTGGATCGCAGCGGCGGCCTCCTGATACGGGTATCGTCAGGCAGGGAAAGAGTAATCCATTCCGGAAAGATATATCCTTGAGAAGTGGTCAGCGGCCACTATCTTTTGACTCCTGAAAACTATGCTTAAATAGAAATAACGAGAGGAAAAACACATGAAAAAAGGGAAACCATTCGAGCAGGTACTTGAGAGCGTGCGGGGGAAAAGAATACTGGTTGCCAACCGGGGTATTCCGGCCCGGCGGATTGTGCGGTCCATCCGGGAGGTTTTCAATGCGATTCCGATCATGACAGCCACGGATGTGGATAAAACCGCACCCTTTACCTCCGGAGCCCAGGAGTTGCTTCTTCTGGGAGAAAACACCCGGGCTTATCTGGATATGGACCTGATCATCTCCCTGGCCAAGGCGCGGGGCATCTTTGCCATTCATCCCGGCTGGGGGTTTATGTCCGAGGACGACTCATTCCCTGCCAGGTGCGAGGAGGCGGGCATTGTCTTTATCGGCCCAAGCACTGAGGCCATGCGGCTTCTTGGCAATAAAGTGGAGGTCAGGGCTCTGGCCCGGAAGCTGGGGATCCCGGTTGTGCCGGGGTCTTTGGGTGCGGTCAGTGTGGATGAAGCCAGACGGGTGGCCAGAGAGCTTGGCTTTCCGATCATGCTCAAGGCCGAGGGCGGAGGCGGGGGCAGGGGCATTTACGAGATATTTGAAGAGGATCAACTGGAGAAGGCCTTTGGCAAGGCTTCGGCCCTTGCTCAGGCAACGTTCGGCAATCCCGGCCTGTATGTGGAGCGGCTCCTGACCAGTGTCCGCCACCTTGAAATTCAGGTCGCGGCTGACCGCTACGGGAATGTTTTTGCCTTTGACGAGCGCGACTGCACGGTTCAGCGAAAACATCAGAAGCTGGTGGAGATTACCCCTACACCCTGGCCCGGCATGACTCAGGACCTTCGCAACCAGCTGAAGCGCTATGCCGAGGACCTGGTCAGGGAGGTGGGCTACTATTCCCTGGCCACGGTGGAGTTTCTGGTTGATGGGCAGGGGAACCCCTACCTGATCGAAGTCAACACCCGGCTTCAGGTGGAACATGGCATTACCGAGTGCCGCTACGGCATTGATCTGGTGGAAGAGCAGATCGCCATTGCCCTGGGAGCCAGCCTGCGGTTTAATAAAAAGGACACCGTCCCCTTCAACCATGCCATGCAGGTGCGCGTCAACTGCGAGGACCCGCAGAGCAACTTCGCTCCCAATGCCGGGCTGATTACCCGCTACATCTCGCCCGGAGGTCAGGGGATACGGCTTGACTCCTGTGTTTCGTCAGGCTATGAATTCCCTTCGGAGTACGATTCGGCTGCCTCCCTGCTGATCGCCTACGGAAAGACCTGGACCAAGGTGCTGGGAATCATGGACCGGGCCCTTCGGGAATATACCATCAGCGGCCTGAAGACCACCATACCCTTCCATTTGCAGATTATTGACCATCCCCAGTTCAGGGCTGGTGATTTCGATACCAATTTCATTGCCAATACCCCCTCCCTCATGGATTACCAGGTGCATGAGCCCGAACCCCTGCGCCTGTCGCGGCTGGTGGCCGAGATTTCAGCCAGGGGCTACAACCCCTTTGTCCAACTAGGCGAATACCGGGGCAGGCAGGATAAGCGGCTGGGTAGATTTACGCCGGTTGTGCCGGAAAAAAATTTCGACCGCCACCAGCATACCTATCCCAGGGGAGACCGCACGGCCCTGCTGGATTATATCCGCGATTCCAGGCTGGTTCATTTCACCGATACCACGACCCGCGATGTCACCCAGTCAAACAGCGGAAACCGCTTCCGCCTGGCCGAAGACCAGCTCATCGGGCCATATCTTGACCATTGCGGCTTTTTCTCTCTGGAAAACGGCGGCGGAGCGCATTTTCATGTGGCCATGATGGCCAATATGACCTACCCCTTCCAGGAGGCCAGGGACTGGAACCGGTTTGCGCCCAATACCCCCAAGCAGATTCTGATCCGATCGACCAATGTGCTCGGCTACAAGCCCCAGCCCAAAAACCTGATGAGGCTGACCGGCGAGATGATCTGCGAGCACTACGATGTGATCCGCTGCTTTGATTTTCTAAACTATATCGACAGTATGGAGCCTTTTGCCGAGGTGGCCTTAAACTCCAGATCAAATATTTTCGAACCAGCCATATCCCTCTCCTGGGCTGCGGGGTTTGATGTACCCCACTACCTTGGCGTGGTGGAGAAAATAATCGATATGGTAACCAGGGTCAGCGGCACTGGCAGGAAGAAGGCCACCAGCCTTTTTATCCTGGGTCTGAAGGACATGGCCGGAGTCTGTCCGCCCCGGTTCATGAGGGAACTGGTCGGGGCCATCAGGAAACGCTATCCGGATCTGGTCATCCACTATCACCGGCACTACACCGATGGCCTGTTTATCCCGGCAACGGGGGCAGCGGTCGAGGCAGGAGCCCAGATCGTGGATACGGGCCTTGGTCCTGCTGTCCGATGGTATGGTCAAGGGGATGTTCTGGCTACCGCCGCCTTTGTCGAGGGCGAACTTGGCCTGGCCACCAACCTGAATAAAGAGATGATCCGAAGCTGCGGCTTCCTGCTGAAGCAGATCATGCCCTACTATGACCGGTATGCCGCCCCGTATTTTCAGGGGATCGATCATGACGCCGTATCACACGGCATGCCGGGGGGGGCCACATCCTCCTCGCAGGAGGGGGCGATGCAGCAGAATTACATTCACCTTCTGCCCTCCATGCTCCGTTTCCTGGCCGGAATCCGCACCATTGTCCGCTACCATGACGTAACTCCCGGCTCTCAGATCACCTGGAATACGGCCTTTCTGGCCGTGACCAGCGCCTTCAAGCGGGGCGGGGAGCAGGAAGTCCGGCATCTTCTCGCAGTGCTGGACAAGGTGGTCAACACTCCGGAGGGAGAAATGAGCGATGAGCTGAAAAAAGAGCGGCTGATGATTTACCGGGAGAGTAACGACGCTTTCCGTCAACTCCTGCTGGGGCAGTTTGGCCCGCTCCCTCTGGGTTTTCCGCCCGACTGGGTGTACGAGAGTGCCTTTGGCCCGGCATGGAAGGAAGCCGTAGCCGGGAGGACCGAAAAATCTCCCCTCGCTTCCCTGGAGGATGTGGATATCGAGGCCGAGCGCCAGGCACTCTCCTCCCACCTCAACCGCGGACCTTCGGAGGAAGAGCTGGTGATGTACCTGAACCATCCCGGCGATGCCTTAAAGACCATCCGGTTCCAGCAGCAGTTTGGCGATCCGAACCTGATACCCCTGGATGTGTGGTTCGAGGGCCTGACTCCCAAGCAGGAGATGTACTTCAACGACAGCGGCGGAAAACCCCACCTGATGACCATTGTCGATATCTCACGGCCCAATGACCAGGGCATGAGCCTGGTCCGCTATGTCCTTGACGGCGAATTCTTTACCTATCCGGTGAAAGTGGGCGAAGCAGTCAGGGGAAAGGCCGGATCCATCGAGATGGCGGACAAGAACAACCCCTGCCATGTGGCTTCACCCTGTAATGGCGACCTGTGGATCATGTATGTCAATGTCGGTGACATCGTCAAAAAGGGTGAGGAGCTTTTCAATATCACCATCATGAAGCAGGAAAAGGCGGTCCTCTCCCCGATGGACGGAACCGTCAAGCGGATTCTCAAGTTTGCCAACTACAAGGAAGACAAGAAGATGGTGCCGGTCAAGGAAGGAGAGCTGATCGTGGAGCTTGGCCCCATCGGCAGGATCTGCGGCAAATGCTCGTCTCCTGTTTCCGGTGAAGGATTTAACTTCTGCCCCAACTGCGGAGGGAAGCTGGCTGAGTGAAGAGGGGAATTGGATGGGGAAGTTCATATTTTCGGCTTTATTTCCGCCACTACCATAGCTGGGAGTCCAATGGATGGTCGAAGTGCTCGACGGGATTATCAGGAAAATACGAGAAGGCCTGTATGAGTATTCACAGCATGCAGTAGATCAAAGTATTGTACGGATGATTTCAAATCATGAGGTACGGGAAGCTATTTTTCATGGTAAAATAATAGAGGATTATCCAGACGATAAGTATGGTCCAAGTTGCCTTATCTTTGGCAAGACTACCAAAGGGCGTCCGATTCATGTTCAATGCAGTTATCCATCTCGTCCGCTTATCAAGATAATAACTGTTTACGAACCGAATCCCGCCTTATGGATCAATTGGGAGATCAGGAGGTAAAACATGAAATGCGACCTTTGCGGAGGGCCATTAGAAGATCGAACAATCTCTTATGCAATCGAGTATGAGGGACATTTGCATATCATTGAACATGTGCCAGTTAAGGAGTGTTTGCAGTGTGGTGAGAGACTGTACTCTCCTCAAACTGTTGAAAAAATCCAAAACGCTATCTGGCATGGTCAGAAACCGGACAAAGTTATTGAAACACCAGTCATTGACTATGCATCTATTGATATGAATACGGATCTGTAAAAAACTTGGGTTAGACAACCAAATGTCAATACATAGACATTAACTTACTGGATACAGAATAAGCCGCCGCAGGAGGATACCGCATGAAATGGACAAGCCAGGCGGAAGATGCCGTATCGAGAATTCCCTTTTTTATTCGCAAGCATCGAAGAAGAGGCCCTTCGTTGCGGTGTCCGGGAGGTCAGCCTCAGTCACGTTCAGATTCAGACATGCCAAAAAAAGGTTTATTGATAGTATGGAGCAGGAGGTTAAGGGATATCGAATCGAGACCTGCTTTGGTTCATCGGGATGTCCCAACCAGGCAGTACCAGGCTCAGGCTTAGTCCAGAGAGTGGAAGCCCGCCTTTCCGGCAGGAATCTGAGAGATTTTCTGAAAACCCGGGTTAGCGGGCCTTTAAAGATCCACCACGAATTTGTGGTTTCTCTATCTGATTGCCCCAATGCCTGCTCACGGCCGCAAATCGTGGATTTAGGGCTTATCTAAGGAATATAGAACCGGGGTAGGTTATAGGTTTAGTATGTTTAATGATGTCTTATGGACTCTCGATAATGAAATGGACGATAGGCGCTTTGAGCGGCTGTGTACAGATTTACTAGCCCGTGAGGGCTATAAAGATATAGTACCTATTGGTGGCGTTCGTGACCGGGGCCGAGATGCTGAAGTTCGCCTATGGAAGGGGATAAAGGCAACTGGTGGAGTAACCTTTTTTCAATATTCTCTTGAAAAAAGGTGGGAAGTTAAGGTGAACCGAGAGCTTAAAAAGGTGAAAGAGAATGGCCATATAATTCATTTTTATGTTTTTGTGACTAGCCAAAAGGTAACAGGCGAAAAAAGAGACAAACTTGCAGAGATAACTGCAACCACATATGAATGGCAGTTGCTCATTTACGACCGTGAATGGTTACGCCATCGACTTGAAGAAGTGCATCCTGATCTAGCTGCAAAATACCTTGGCATCACAAATGTAATGGGACAAAAATATCCTGCATCAAAACTAAAGACAACAATATCACAAGGCAAAAAAAACGAAAAGGCTTGGCAGCTTTATCTACAGAAAGAATATGAAGCCGCTGTAGTAGAGTTCAACGGGTTACTAAAGAAAAATGATCAAGATGCTATAACCTGGCATGCATTGGCTGAGTGTCAGTATGCACTCTTCCGCTATAATGATGCTCTTATTAGTATAAACCATTCAATTTCCTTAAAAGAGGATAATGAGCATAGCCTAGCATTAAAAGCTTGCATTCTGACAGAATATGGGATTCAAAAGAGGGAAAAAGCCCATCTTTTGTTAGCCAAGGACATATTTAAAAAAATAGCTGAAAAAAGTAACCATTGGTCTGCCCATTATAATTATGCGAATACCTTGCATGCATTAGGTGATTATGAGGGTGCAAAACAGGAACTCCTCATTGCTCTTGACTGTAATTCACAACAACCGGAGATATGGACAAATTTAGGTACAACTTATTCTCATCTACAAGACCATAAGAAAGAAATCGATTGTTACAATAAGGCCCTTGCTATTAATAAAAACCTTTTCCAGGCATTAGTGAGTAAAGGGATAACCTTGCTAAGGGTGTTTGGAAAGGCAGAAGAGTCTATTCAGCTTTTAAGACACGCCATAGAGTCTGATGAAATCGCAGCAGTAAATTGGATCCATATCTGGTATTGGTTAGGTAGAGCTTACTATGAATCAAATGACTTACAAAAAGCATTACGGGAAGTCAATGCAGGTTTGGCAATTGCACCTCATCATGATGGACTTCTTCGTTTAAAATCCTTGATCCTATCACAATTATGGAGAAAAGACTCTCACTTCATCAATGAAGCATTGTCATTTTTCGAATTCCGTGTTGCTTTATCAGACATGGACTATGACAGCTTTGCAGAACTCGTGAGACTATATAATGCTAAGGGCCAAGATGAGGTGGTTTGGAGCCTACTGGAAAAATATATTAATCGATATAAAAAGGGGTTCCTAAAATATATAAAGTTCATGGGACATAGCTTAGAAGAATATCTTATTGGTTTAAGATATCTTTCTGCTTATGAGAGATTTAGATTAATCTGTTCTATTCAAGAGTACATAAAGTTACTAAACCTCCATACAATCTCACCTGATGATGATTTTAAGGACGCGTTATTTATCGTCTGTTCCATTCCATTTGGTCTTGCATGTAATACCCTTGCAAAAATTCCACAAAACCAGCGAAATAGAGTAACAATAAAAGAAGTACAATCCATTATTTTTAACCTGTTAAAATCTTCTCTTCCAAAAGTTAGTATAAAGTTATTACAATCAGTTAGAGTTGATGTTATAGAGCAACTATCAGAAAAATTATCTCAAATTCTTTTTATTTGGTCTGATATAGCACTTTTAGAGTCAAGTAGACAAATTGGATATATTGGAGGAATTTTTGGAATATCCGCAAAGGAATTAGACGATTCAATAGTAGGAACAGATGAGGATCTCGGTAATTGGTACAAGGATGTTTTGATTGAAACTTTATCCGAAATCAACAAGCAATTAAAAATTTTTAAGGAGTAAAGTTTTTGATATAAGTATCTCCTTAATATAACCGAACACAAAGACAACTCAATGCAACAATGAATAACAAATTAATACCATTTCGACATTCAACCGCAGCATAAGTAGAGAATTCAGGAGCCAGGAGTCAGAATTCAGAATAAAGTGCTGTAGCGCTGTAGGGTGGGACTTTTTGCCCCACCAAAATGGTTAATCTTCCCCCTGTTGCTACGCTAGCTCCTTTGGCCAGTTTATGCTCAGTTTCAGATGAGAAATGGTATAAGATCAAGCAAAAGAAAAAATCATGAATAAAGAACCCCAAGAGTGGCTAAAACAAGCTGATTATGATCTGGACACAGCAGAACTTATGTTTGATGGAGGCCGATTTTTCTATGCGGTCTTTATGTGTCATTTATCTATGGAAAAGGCATTAAAGGGGCTCTATCAGGAGAAATTGAAAGAAATACCACCAAAGGTGCATAACCTTATCTACCTGCTGAATAAGATCGGTATTAAGCCATCGGAGGATATTGGAAGATTCCTCATAAAACTTAATGAAGCTAATATTGTTACCAGATATCCCGAAGATATCGATAAGCTTCAAAAAGACTTCACACAACCAGTTGTAAAGGATATACTTGCAACGAGCAAGGTGGTTTTGAGATGGATAAAAACACAGTTTTAGAGATTATATCCCGTTTTATCGAAGTTATTGAGTCTAAAGGTATAAGGGTGAATAAGTTAGTGCTTTTTGGATCTTACGCCAGGGGAACGTACCGGGAAGGAAGCGATATTGATATCGCCGTTATATCCGAAGACTTTGCAGGTAAAGATTATTGGGAAAGAATAGAAATCCTCTCTGATGCTATTTATGATATATTCGAACCTATCGAAGCTATTGCTGTCACCCCTGATGAATGGGAAAGGAAAGAATCGCTGGTTATTGAGTATGCTCAAGATGGTGAAGTAGTTTGTAAGTGAATGGTGAATAGCTCGGCCATTGAACATCCTTTGTGGACATCAGAAAAAAGAGCTTGAGATCAGAAAAAAGCACGAGGTCAAGGTGAAATATTTGGTAGTGGGTACAGGAGCTCTGGGAAGCATCTTCGGCGGATTTCTTCACCTTGGCGGCCAGGATGTAGGGTTTCTGGGAAGAGGGGCTCATTTTGAAGAGATCCGGCGGCAGGGGTTATTCATGAGCGGGATCTGGGGGGAGCATAAGGCAGAGGGGCTGAAAACCTTTTCCTCACCGCAGGAAGTTCCCTCTCCCTGTTCAGTCATACTCCTGTGTGTCAAGTCCTTTGACACCACTGAGGCCGTACGGCAGGTCGTCCCCCTGCTTGATGAAGAGGGCCTGGTTATCTCATTGCAGAATGGCCTTGGCAATGTGGAAAAAATCGCTGCCGAAGTAACCGAAAAGCGCACGCTCGGCGGAAGAGTCATCTTCGGAGCTGAGATTCCCCGGCCCGGCGAGGCCAAAGTAACCGTATGTGCTGACAGGGTCTTATTGGGACCTCCGGGACCGGGAGCAGCTTCAGAACCCGGAGCGGCTTCAGAACCGGGAGCAGATATAGAGAAGATCGGTCAGATTGTCGATGATTTCCAAAGGGCGAATATCCCGACCGGGATGGTTGATAATATCTTTCCCTATATCTGGGCCAAAGTTTTATATAATTGCGCGCTCAATCCGCTGGCAGCATTGCTTCGGGTAACTTACGGGGAATTAGGGGAAAATCAGGAAACACGGGACATCATGAAAGAAATCGTGAGCGAGATCTACCGGGTGGCGGATTGCCAGGGGATTATCCTGCCCCAGAGAACCGCCGAAGAATACTTCGATCACCTCATCAATAACCTCATACCGGCCACAGCCTCACACCATGCCTCCATGCTTCAGGACCTGAACAGGGGGAAAAAGACCGAAATCGATGCCTTAAACGGTGCCATCAGCCGGATGTCATCATCGCTGGGCCTGTCATCGCCTGCTAACCAGCTCATCACCCGGCTGATCCACTTTTCCGAGTCCCGGACTGCCGGGCAAGAGAATTTCCCAGGCGAGAATTCATAAAACAAAGGGTTAATCGATAAAATTCAGATAAAAGTCGTCCTCTTTTATTTTGACCTTCATTTTGACCGGGCTGTATTTTTTCGGCTCAGTCCCTTTCCTGAAAACCTCCAGGAACTTGGTGGGCAGATGATCGTGCGCCAGGAGGCCGGTTTCGGGATCGATAAAGACAAATGATAATCCGCCTGGCACCCTGAAGTTCGGGACTTTTTCCTGCCTGCTCAGAACCTGGCCCATGAATTTTGTCCAGATCGGACAGGCGGCCAGGGCCCCCGTTTCATGCGGTCCCAGGCTTTGGTTATTATCCAGCCCCACCCAGACTCCGGCCACAAGGTCAGGGGAGTAGCCGATAAACCAGGCATCCGAAGCCCGATCGGTAGTTCCAGTCTTTCCAGCCAGCGGATAGGGCAGTGCTCTGGCTGGATATCCTGTCCCCCGCCGTATCGCCCCCTGCAGCATGCTGGTTACGATGTAAGCAGTCTGAGGTGAGATGACTCTGCTTCTTCGGGTCATATTCTCCTCCAGAACCTTCCCGTCCCGGTCAGTCACCCGGCGGATGAATACGGGATTCACCCGGATACCCTCATTTGCCAGGATACCATAGGCTGAAGTCAATTCCAGAAGAGACACCTCACAGGTACCAAGGGCTGTAGACAGGACATGGGCTACCGGACTGGTAACACCCATCTTGTGGATAAAGGAGATGACCGTATCGATTCCCAGTTTATAGGCCAGTTTTACCGTCACGATGTTTCGTGATTCCTCCAGGGCAGTACGCAGGGTAGTCGGGCCGTAAAACCGTCTGGTGAAGTTTTCCGGCTTCCACCGTTTTTCTCCGCTCTGTAAGACGAAGGGAGAATCAATGATAATATCCGCTGGCGTAAACCCGCTCTCAATGGCCGCTGTATAGATGAGCGGTTTTATGGCTGAGCCCGCCTGCCGCATGGCCTGTGTGGCCCGGTTAAATTTACTGCGGAAGAAGTCCCTCCCTCCGACCATGCTCTTCACAAAGCCGGTCCGGGGATCGATAGCCACCAGGCCCGCCTCGGTGGATTGCGCCCCCCGCCTTTGCAGGCCGCTCATTTCCCTGCGCATGTCGATAGCCTCAAGCCCGGCGGCCACGGCCTGTTCGGCAGCCCGCTGCATATCTCTGTCCAGGGTGGTATAAACCTGGAGTCCGCCCCGGTACAGCAGGTTGGCACCATACTTTTCCTCAAGATGCTGACGAATATATTCGATGAAATGCGGAGCAAGTTCTTCTTTTTGCTTCGCGGGGATACGCAGCGGGGACGAGATGGCTGCGCCGAATTGCTCTTTCGAGATACATTCCGCATCCAGCATTCTTCGCAGGACATGGTTTCTTCTCTCCAGGGCCAGATAAAAATCGCTCTGAGGGGAATAGCGGTTCGGTGAGCCGGCCAATCCGGCAATCATGGCGCATTCCGGAAGGCTCAACTCTCTGACACTTTTACCGAATATGGCCCTGGCTGCCGACTCCACGCCATAGGCCCCATTGCCCAGATATATCTGGTTCAGATACAGTTCCAGAATTTCATTCTTGGTATACCGCTGCTCGATCTGCATGGCCAAAATAGCCTCCTTGATCTTTCGGGACAGGTTTCTGTCAGATGTCAGAAACAGCACTTTGGCCAACTGCTGGGTGATGGTGCTCCCTCCCTCTTTAATCTTTCCTGCCCTGAAATTAACATAAAATGCCCGCAAAATACCTGTCAGGGCAATGCCATGATGGGAGTAAAAATGTTCATCTTCCACTGCCAGAAATGCCTTGATGAGCTCTTCGGGCATCTCGGACAGGGGAGTGAACATCCGCTGCTGCTGGTAGAGCTGGCCGATGAGCTTGTCATCATGGGAATAAATCAGGGTGGAGACAGGAGGAAAATATTCTTCCAGCCACTCGAGCTGGGGAAGCTGGGAAAGATAGGCCGTGACCAGCCCGGCGGTCACTCCTCCGAGGATGAAGAAAAAGATCAGGGAGCACAGGATCAGCCGCTTCGGTAATTCTATCGCGCTTATTCGATAAACGGTTGTGCGCTTGAAAAAATCCCACTCGTATTGAATGCCATTCCAGGTGCGCCTGCATCTTCGCCTGCACCTGTCCCAAATTGATTTCACCATGTACTCTCTATGCTCCGCGATGTTACTCCGCGTATGCTCCGTATGTATTCCGCAGTGAAGGCACCTGTTCCCTCTTGATGAGGGCGACTGTTCTCCATCGCCCCTTTGGGGAGAGGGTTGGGGTGAGGGGCTCTTTTGGTAAGTAGCCTAAAGTAAAGTAAGTGACATCGCCCTTAAGGTGGAAGGCCGGGCAGGGATGAATCAAAGAATTACCCTCCTTTGGATATACTACCAATTTTGGGAGCCCCTACCTCACCAAGACTGCCTATACACTATCGTATCGTCCTATCGGACGGTAGCATCATACCATTGTTTCCGGGTTTTAACAATTTTATTGACATCCGCCTGTTTTGCTGGGTATAATGCAGTCTGAAAAGCGGGCATAACTCAGCGGTAGAGTACAAGCTTCCCAAGCTTGGAGTCGCGGGTTCAAATCCCGTTGCCCGCTCTTGTTTATCCTCTTGCAGAAAAAAGAGAAAAAAGGTCAGCGCTGAGTTCACATCACCGGAAACCCACCCACGAGTCGCCACAAGCCTCACTTCTCTTCCTTACGAATTATGTGGCTAACTCCGGGCGGGGGTAAAGTGAGAAACTCGATCCTCAGTACGGAGATCGCCTCAGTCCCCTGCCCAGGGAATGTGATTGCCCTTTTGGGTGGTGGATATTGGAACCGTAATTGATGATAACCTTAAGGCTATGGCGGGCGGGACGGCCAGTCATTCCCCGCCCGGCATTGCCTGCAAAGCCTGCAGCGCCGCCTGGTAAATTTCCTTCAAGGGCCGGTGGCTTTTCACAGCAATTTGCCGGCAGTCCTCGTATTCCGGCGAAGCGGTGACAACCTTTCCGTTGAGTTTGCCAGTCTTGACCCTGACAGGCCCGAAGGGCGTGATCACGGAGACGACCTGGCGGGGCAGGGTTTTTCTCCAGCTATCCTTGATGCGGATACCCAGGGTGGAGGTTTCCTGAAAAATGATCGAGCACAGCTCATCGATCACAGGTGGGGTGGTAAGCACGCTGAGGCGGGTGGCTGGACGGTTTTTTTTCATGGCCAGGGGGATAAGCGAGACATCGAGGGCTCCGGCTGAGAACAGGCGGTGGATGAGATAATCGTATATTTCCGGGTTCATGTCATCGATATCGGTCTCCAGCATCGATACTTGCTCCAGGTGCCAGTCAGGGACGGTGGTTCCCATGATTACCCGCAGGAAATTCGGTATTTGCTCAATCTCCCGGGTTCCGGCACCATAGCCTGTCTTTTGGATGCAGAGGGAAGGCAGCGGTCCGAAACCTGAAGCCAGATGGGAAATGATGGCCGCACCAGTCGGGGTGACCAGTTCATGAGGGATGCCGGTCGAGTATACCGGCACATCGGTAAGAAGCTCCAGGGTGGCCGGACCGGGGACGGGGATGGTGCCGTGCTCGGTTTGAACAAAGCCGGTCCCCAGGTTCAGGGGAGAGGAGAAAATTTTGTCAATGCCAAGGGCCTTGACTCCCATGACCGCACCGACGATATCGACCACCGAGTCCAGATAGCCAAGCTCGTGAAAGTGAATTTCGTCGATGCTCTTGCCGTGAGCTTTGGCTTCAGCCCGGGCAATGGCGGTAAAAATCCGGATGCTGAGGCTTCGGATATCCTCGGAAAGCGGACTTTGTTCCAGGAGGCTGACAAAATCCCGCAGGGTCCTTCGGTGATGATGGGAGGAACCGGATTCAGATTTAGACTCAGGTTCAGGTTCGGGAATGCAGACCTTGATGAGGGTGCCGCTCAGGGCTCCCCGGACCGTGGGCTGCGGTTCCAGGACCAGTCCCCTGAGGGAGGAGATTGACTGTAATTGTCCGGTCAGCCAATGAATGTCCAGCCCTAATTCTGTGAGCGCGCCTAAAATCATATCACCGCTGATACCGGAATAGCAGTCAAAATAGAGGACTTTCAACTTTCTGTCTCCTCTGTAGACTACTGTCCAGGCAATTCCGGACTGCCGTCCGGCGCATCGAGGGTATTGATGAGATGGGCGATGCATCCGGCAGAATAGCCATTATCGATATTGACCACAGCCACGCCGCCGACACAACTGTTGAGCATGGACAGGAGGGCTGCCACACCGCCGAAACTTGCCCCATAGCCGATGCTGGTAGGCACGGCAATGACCGGCTTATTGACCAGGCCGCCGACCACACTGGCCAGAGCCCCCTCCATCCCGGCCACGACCACGATGACTCTGGCCTCATCGAGAAGGTGCTGATGGTCAAGCAGCCGGTGGATGCCCGCCACGCCAACATCAAAGAGATTGGTTACCCTGCTGCCGTGGACCCGGGCTGTAATGGCTGCCTCCTGGGCAATGGGGATATCGGCGGTTCCGGCAGACAGGACCATGACCTGCCCTTTTGGGGGCAGCGGCTCCTTCTGGACAACGATCATCCGGCCCTGCGGGTAAAACAGGGCATCGGAAGCGATCGCTTTGATGGCTTCGTAGATCTGCGGATCAGCTTTAGTGGCCAGGAGTGTCGATCCAGCGGCAATGATTCTTTGGGCAATGTGGACGATCTGCTCCAGGGTCTTGCCAGGGCAGAAAACCGCCTCCGGAAACCCCCGGCGCAGGTGCCGGTGGTGGTCAAGCTTGGCAAAGACCAGGTCCTCGTACGGGAGGTTCTTCAGCTCTCCAAGGGCCTCATCAAGGTTAATATCCCCCTTTTGCAGGGATTCCAATATGCTTCGGATTCGTGCCGGGTTCATGAGGGATTTTAGCCATATTCAGGTGAGTTTGTCAACCGCAAAACTGGAAGCTCGCTCTTTCATTGTTCCTGACTCCGGGGGACCTGCGGTTGGTCCTCGCCGGTATAGACAAGGAGGGTTCCGCTGAGAGTGCCAAAGTAAATATTGCCATCCTGCCCCTCAGTCAAAGAGCAGACTTTGCCGGTCGATTGGAACATTCTCGGATTAGCTTCGGGCCTGTCCTGTGATCTGTCATAGGGATTCGCGGTCCAGGGATCCTGAGGGTTGTAGCGGATGAAATAGCCGCTTACCGCAGAACCCAGGTAGATAGTGCCGTTGTCAGCGCAGATCATATCCAGCACTTCGGTACTGCCACCAAGAAACCCTTTCGAATCGAATGAATCGGAGTTGGGATCATAACTGAAAATCCTGTTCATGTCACCGGTCCCGGCAGCATATACCAGGCCGTCTTTCCCGATAGTGAGCCCCAGGGCTCCCTCATCGGCTGGCTTGGGATCGATTATGGTGAAGGATTTGTCAGCAGGGTCAAAGGAAAATATCTTGCCTGCCGGTCGCTTATAGGCATTGACCGGAGCTGGCAGTACGAGGCCGTAGAGGATCCCGTCGGCAGCAATGGCCAGGCAGTCGATACTGTTCTGGTTCGAAACCGGCTGGCCAAGATACTCGAATTTTTCTGTCGCGGGATCGTAGGAAAAAAGACAGGCATAAGATTCTCCCGGCGCTGCATATTGCCATCCCGTACAGCCATAGATCTTCCCGTCCTGGGCTGTAACCAGATCCTTGATCATAATCGGTCTTCCCCGTGCATCCCCGGCGAAGGAAATCACCCGGCCAAAATCACGGGGATTGGACTCCGGGCTGCTGCCCGGGTTCCATTCCCCGGCAGGGTCATAAATGGCAAAATTGGCATATCCTGCTGTTTCGCCCGTTGAAATGAGCCTGTTTCCTCCGCCGATATAAATCAGGCCATTGGTTCCGGTGGTCATGGCCGCGCATTCGTAGTCCAGAGTGCCAAGGTCAGTGATTGTATCGGCGGCGGGATCATAAACAAACATACGCGCTCCCCGCGGGGAGCTGATATTCGTCCCACCGTAAATGCGGCCATCCGGCCCGCCCGTCAGGGAGAGAATCCGGCTGGCTTCCGTGTCGGGCTTTCCCAACTCCCTGATTGCTTCGGTATCGGGTTTTGGATCGGGTTTACTGACCGGTACCGGCACCGTGAGTTTGAACGTTCCCCGCTCTGCCTCCCGGCCAAGATCATCGGTAATGATATAACTTCCTTCAACCTCGAAAGAACCGGCGAAAGCGCAAGAAACACCACGAGGACAGAGCAAGTTTTCGGCTTCTCCACTCAACTCGGCCGTGTGGCCTGACGGGAATTCAGCGGTAAAGGAGATCGGGGCCTTGCCAAGAGCCGGAGTGTACTGAAACCGGGTAACGGTCCCCCGGTCAAGGAGCAGAGGAGAATCTTTAATCTCAATGACTTGCCGGTCATTATCGGCATCGAGGATCAGTGCTCCTTTTCCTGGCGCGCTACCTTCCGCACCGGATGTCGTCTGCTGGCTTTGCCATTCTCCCTCCAGCCTGTCAGGAGCAGGGGCGGGCTTTTCCCCGACCTGTGGCCATTGCGGAAGCGGCACGACAGTAGTCACTGGAATAACAGGTGTAACGGGGAGTGACCATTGCCATCGGGGAAGAGTTATCACCGGTAAAGAGTATGCGGGAGTAAGAGAAAACCCGGAAGAGAAAGCGGGGGCTCTCCAGGTGTAAGCGGTGGAGTTTCCCCATGCTCTCGACCATGATCCTGAAAATGGAGAAAATAATCCTGCGCTGGAGTAATTGCCGGCAAGCGGATTCAAGGAGAAAACTGGAGAACCAAAAGAAAATCCGCTGCCAGGATACCCCCATTGCGATAATGCTGCGGAGGCATTGGTCAAACTGATCAAGACCACGATCAAACCCGTGGTTAACCAGGATTTCAATGCGTTTGCTTTCTTACTATTTAATTTCCCTGTTTCATTGTCCGGTATCATTCCCTCACCCTCTCCTTAACCCATTTTTGAAGATTAATCAGTCAATTAAGCCCGATTAGACCTACAACGCATTATTTGTACCATTTACAATAGTTGCAAGGTTCTAACCGGCTTTCCGTGTCAGACGGGAACTTTCTTCATTGGTTACGCAACCTCACTACCAGAGCCGGAGCTCTTTCATTCCTGCTCAAGATCATACGGGAATCGCTCAGTTATCAGTGATCAGAAAAAAACTCATAGCCGCTAACCAACGGCTGGCAGCTTCTTTTTATCAACTGGGCGGTAGGGAAAAGGGCCTGAAAGGTACGAGAAATTATCGGCAGTCAGGTTTTACCTGCGCGATGCGCTTCCTGGAAGTCAGCAGCAGCAGCCCAGGGTAAAAGTGATCTGAACAGAACAGCACCGGCGCAGAAAGGAGATCAGTGCAGGATGATGGAGTTGCTGAACATAGATAACCTCAAAATGCTTCTGAAAGAGCATCAGAAGCCGTGTATCTCGATTTTCATGCCAACCCACCGCAGGGGCAAGGATGTTGAACAGGACCCCATTCGGTTTAAAAACCTCCTCCACGGGACTGCAAAGTCGGCAATGGATCAGGGCTTTCGCTCTTCTGAGGTAAAAGAGCTTATATATCCGGCAGAGAGACTCTTGGACGATACCAACTTCTGGCGGCATCAAAATGAGGGACTGGCGGTTTTTATCGCCCCGCAGGAGTTCTCCTGTTTCCGTCTTCCTGTTCAATTTGAGGAATTGGCCGTTGTATCTCATCGCTTCCATATCAAACCGCTCATTCCTCTGGTCAGCGTAAACGGGCATTTCTTTATTTTAGCCATCGGCCAAAAGTATCCCCGGCTGTTCCACGGCTCGCATTACAGCCTGAGTGAAGTCGAGATCAAAGAGGTCATTCCCCAGAGCCTGGAGGAAGCCCTGAAATTCGATGAGCCGGAAAAACAAACGCAATTTCATACCCGAACGCCCGAAGTAAAAGGAGGAAGACGCGCGGCAGTATTTCATGGCCAGGGAGTTGATACCGACGAGGTCAGACACAAGAAGGACATTCTCCGGTATTTTCAGATGATTGACCGAGGCCTTCATGCGATGATCGCCGGAGAGCACTCACCATTAGTCATTGCGGGAGTAGAGTATCTGCTTCCAATCTACCGGGAGGCAAACACCTATCCCCACCTCATTGAGGAGGGCATCCCTGCAAACCCCGAAGATATGAGCGAGGATGAGCTGCACGACCGTGCCTGGAAGGCTGTTGAGCCTGAGTTCCAAAAATCACAGATGGAAGCGTCTTCACTCTACCGGCAGCTTGCCGGCTCTGGACGCACTTCTCATGATCTTCAGGAGATTATCGAAGCATCATATCATGACCGGATTGATATCCTCTTTGTCACCTCGGGGCTGCAGAAATGGGGCACCTTTGATCCACAGTCAATCAAGGTGATCATCCACCGGGAAAGGCAACCCGGCGATGAAGACCTTTTGGACCTTGCAGCCGTGCAAACCCTTCTGCACCGGGGAGATGTCTATATCCTGCAGCCAGAGCAAATGCCAGACCATTATCCCCTGGCCGCTGTTTTCCGCTTTTAGGTTATGAGTTTTTTCCCCTCCGGATAATACTCAGGTTGCCGTAACCCTTACCCTCATGGCATTGCTCACAGGTACTTTCCGAAGACCGGCAAAACCCTTCGTGGCATTCAATGCAGGCAACCTCTGGATGGAGATCGAGTAAGGAGACTTCCTTCCCCTCGAACCGGATGCCCAGATGAGCCGGGTGACACGAAGTACACTTCGCGGCATTGATATCCTGATTAGTATGGCATGTTCCAAAGCAATCTTTTTTCATGTCCGGCAGATGGGTAGCCTCTCCATGAGCAATTCTGCGATGGCAGGGCATGCATTGGTTCCTTGTGCCAACTTTTTGCATCAGCTTAATATGCTTCAGGTGATTCAAATTGACCGTTTTATCAGGACGAATAGCTCTATCCATATCTTCAAGTTGATGGCAGCCATCCCGGATGCATACTA
Organism: bacterium; assembly: GCA_040755755.1. Taxonomy (NCBI): domain Bacteria; species bacterium. The sequence goes on from JBFLZW010000001.1 coordinate 148,858, forward strand.
TCGGCTGAGCAGCCTCGAAATGATAGTTGCCGGTGATATGATAAACCAGAGAGAGAAGACCGGTGACTTTGGCCTTGAAAAGCCCCACCAGCCCTGGTTGAGAATGGCATTTCATACAATTGTGCATTTTGGGATTGGCAGCATTATACGGGCCGTGTTTTGAAAATTTCCAATTATTACCAAGCTCCTTCATCTCATGACAACTGATGCAAAACCATGAGCTGAAGGTAATCTCGATTCCCCCAAGAGTTATTATTCCAAATAACGCCAGTCCGGCTGCAACTATGACCAGCTTCTTTGCCAAGCTCCTGACTCTTTTATTCATACAACTGCCTTCCCTCTCTCACTCTCACTCTCCCACCCTTTTCTCTCTTCTTCTTTACTCCACAGAAATCCGGTGAGCACCTATCCTGAAAGTCCCAGGCTGGACATCCGTGCTCCATCCCCCAGCTAACCCTCTTCCCCAGGGGAGATGGAGTGAACGGTTACGCACCTTCAGCATTGGAGTCAAAGGCCGGGGGTCTTTCGAAGTCTTTCGGATAGGCACCTGGTGCCTGATAATCCTGGTCGATCAAATGACCGGCCGATATGCACACCATAACAATTACGACCGCGGGAGTTGCCACAATAGAGGTTGCTCACCGGGTTTTGAACGTGCATCCTTGGGTACAGCATGGTTGTAAAGATGACGGCAAGCGGACACCGTGTCAGCATGTCATCTGATCAGAGAAAAGGAAATCCATCCCCTGATTCAGAGAACAGGATATATTCTCATCGGTATTATTTGGTAAGCAAGGAAAATGCCGGACTGGTTTATTAGTGGTCAGAGGAGAGAAGAGAGTGGTCAGTGGCCAGTGGTCAGTGATCGGTGGAACGAGGAATTGGCCTTGCATAATGGCTGAAACACCACAGGAAAAGTGGAACTTCATCTCGTCCCGGAGGCAGAGAATGAGTGACGGTATGATAATATACAGGTTTCCTCTGTATAATTTTCATGACATTACCGGCAATTCGGACATAGATGGTATGACTGGAAACAGTATCCCCTGGCCACTGACCACTATTCATAGAGTTGATTAAACAGGTTATTGGCCAGATCCCTGTTCAGGTCCTTGAGTATCCTGTACTCATCGAGAGCGGAACTGTTATCTCCCAGTATCATATAGGTTACGCCCAGGTTATAGTGCGCTTCGGCATACTTTGGATCAAGACGGACTGCCTGCCTGAAGGCTTCCAGTGAATCCCTGTGGCGTCCGAGGACGGCATAGGCAGAGCCCAACAGGTAATGAGTTTCTGCACGGTCGGGTTGCAGCCGGATTGCCTGCTTAAAGATTTTCAATGCCTCCCGGTCACGTTTGAGCCTGAAATAGGCCGTGCCAAGATTACAGTGTGCCTCGGCATAGTCAGGTTTCAGGCGGATCGCCTGTTTAAAGGCTTCGATGGCCTCCTGGTGACGGGCAAGCACGGCATATTCCGCACCCAGGGCGCGATGCGCTTCAACATAATCGGGTTTTAAGCGGATCACCTGTCTGAAGACTCTGATTGCCTCGCTGTGAAGGCCAAGTGCAGCGTAGGAGGTACCCAGAGAATAGTATGCTTCGACATAGTCGGGCCTGAGCCGGATTGCCTGTTTAAAGGCTTCCACCGCATCCCGGTGACGCTTCAGCACGGCATAGGTCGAACCCAGAGAATAATATACCTCAACATAGTCGGGCTTCAGGCGAATCACTTGTTTCAGAGCCTTGGCTGCCTCCTCATGGCGTCCGAGTTTCATATTACAATAAACGATTCTGAAGTAGGCATCGATGAACTCCGCATCTATCTCAACAGCCCTGGTGAAATCAGCGATAGCCCGCTCATACTTTTCCCTCCTGAGATATGCACCCCCCCGGCTGTAATACGCCCTGGGATTCTCGGGGTTAAGCTCTATGGCCCTGGTAAAATCAGCGATAGCCCGCTCACTCTCGCCCTGGCCTTCATATGCATTGCCCCGCTGGTAGTAGGCATCGGCGTACTGTGAGCTTGCCTCTATGGCCTTGGTTAAATCGGAGATTGCCTGCCTGTATGCACCCTTTTTCCGTAAGGCGACTCCCTGCCGATAATAAACCTCGGCCCTCTCCTGCTTTTTCGTAACCATGAATGACCATGCAGCAAGGATAATCGATAGGGAAACAACAATTATCAATGAGATCAGTACTTTTGCTTTCAGCTTATTATCCTCCGGCAATAAGTATTCCTGAAAGGGATGAGCGTCATTTGCCTGATAGAACATTATCATAATCAATATGCGTAGCCAAGAGCCAGCATATGCTGCACATCTGCGATCGTTTCCCAGTACATGCAGCCATAGTCTACCTTCCATCCTGCAAATTTCCAACCAAATCCGGCTGTATCTGCCCTCAGTTTGCTGTCGAATACATGGTACCTGCCAAGCCGTATTACCAGGCTGTCCAAAGCGCGGGCTTCCATACCGAGTCGAACGTCTCTATCTCCCCGCGAATTATTCAGGGCATCATAAACATCAGCGGCAAGAACGATGTTTTTTACCGGTCTCCAGGCGATTCCCGGCCGCAGGTTAAAAATATATATCTCTCCTTTCATTATCTCAGGGTAGTACATCCTGGGCTCGTTCAAGTTCTGGGCCAGAACACCAAGACTGATACCTGAACCGACTTTCCAGAGAAGGCCAAGGTCAAGCAGGTATGTGTCATCGGAACAGGTAAAAGGAACACCGCTCTTGACATCGGTCCCCTGGTAATCCGTCTTGATAGTATTGATATTCAATCCAAGGGATAGAGCTTTTCCGAGAGATACCCCGCATCCACAGTTTACATATCTATCTTCTTCCTTGTTTATCACGTATCTCTTATACCTGGGATTGCTCCATTCATTCTTTTTATCATGGTTGCAGGTCAAGCCAACTCCCAGGGTGCAAATACCCAGGGAAAGTGCACCGGCGGCAAAATCATCGTAATTGACGATGTCTCGTCTGCTGAGCCAGCGGCTATAGGTTAAATCAAAATGTTTAACCCCGGTCAGACCGGCAGGGTTCCAGTAGATGCCGTGAACGTCGTCCGAAACAGCGGAAAAGGCACCGCCCATGGACAATGGTCTTGTACCCCAGCAGGCAATGGAGTCAGATGCAACACCAAGAATCAGGGCAAGAAAAACCACCCACCCCCACCTCGCTCGATTCATTCACTTCCCTCGTTGATTTTGGATCCCCGCCCCTATAGAATATTTATCGACCTTAAGTATATCGTTATACATCGAAGATGACAATCTTATTTTTGGTAAAGCCTGCTCAACTATTCGAATAAAAATTTTACCACATTTCCCCTCCTCGTATTGTTTCGTGCTCCGGGGAAAGGTTTTCATTTGTATTGATCCGACAGGCCAGATTTAGTACTATAAGCAGAGTATCTGAGCCGACCTGTATACCTGAGACCGTAATCATTCAACCAAGGAGAACCAGATCGTTACTGCCCAGGATAAGGAAAGAGAGCTTGCAGCCGCAACCGGGCCGGTTCTGCTCTCAGGGAACGAGAATGACATCTTCTGGCAGCTTTCGCTGGAGCAGCCGGAGCCGGAGCGACAGTATCTGACCCTGACCATAACCGCCCATCGCCCTGATCAGCCCATGCTTCATTGGGGTGTAACTTATGAAAAATGGTCGGAGTGGATCGCTCCGCCACCGATCATTCGACCGCCGGGAACCGGAGACAGCCGGGATGGGCTGGCAGTGCAGACTCCCATGATTGACGAGGGCAATAACCGTTTTTCGGTAACTATAACCATTCCAACAGGCCTGAATATCAGGCAGGTTTTCTTTGTGCTCTATTTTCCCCGGAGTCATCAGTGGGATAACAACCTTCAGCAGGATTATGCCATTCCCCTGCCCTCGGATCCGGACATTCTGTCGCTGCTGGTGCGGCAGAAGGAAAACACCCCGGTTCGGTCACTGGCAGGATTGATCCTTGGCCGGGAGAACAGAAAATCCTGGGAAATGGGGATGCGGCTCGAATTCATCGGGCAGCTTCTGGATGAGTTTGAGCCCGCCGAATCCATGCTCAGCCTGCTGGAGATTTATTTACAGTATGCGGCTCAAGGTCATCTTCCCTGGCGACGGCACTATGATCGCCAGACGTATATACTGGCCCCGAAGATTCTGGGACTGGCGATAAAAATATCCGGCATGGTTTCCTCATATCCCCGGTTTTTGCACTTTTTCCGGCGAATGCTGGGAAATCTCCCCTCTTCGGGCCGCAATTTGCAGGATATCGGGCTGGCCATCCGGCTCAAGATTCTGGAGTGCAAGGACCATCAGAACCGGCTCATCTATGACCGGTTCGTATCCGAGTTCCACCAGAAGCTGCACAATGCCAGCGGCCCTGAAGATGTGGCTGTCTGCCGGGCTTATCTGGCCTTTCTGGACTCGCACGGGGATATCGACCGCTTCGGCGAAAGCCTTTGGCAGGCGGGGCTGGCCAAAAAGGAAAACCGGGATGGGCAGGAAGTAATCATCCCCCTGCTGGATATTTACGGAGATTATCGCTCCATTCAGCATCTTCCGACCTATGAGCCCGGGAAAGCCCAACCTACCCGGAAGGTCTTTCAGGAGCTTCTCACCCTTCTGGAGAATTTTTTCGGGGGTATGGAAGTGGAGGAAGCGATCGCCCTGGTCCAGCTCCGGGCTGATTCGGCCCTCCGGCAAGGGTTGCTGGACTTTCTGGCCCATAAAGAAAAACCGAAGGAGCAGGGGACCGGACCTGACATCATTCGGCATCTGTCACACCTTCGGCATCAGCTTCACGCAAAAGTACTGTGCACCTCCACTGCCGAGGAAATCCGCGACCTTCTGCACCTTGATCTGGTTCTGGATAATTACGCCAGAGCCCTGGCCGGTTCATTACTGAATGACCTGGTATTCCGGAGCAACGATCAACCTGCCGAATCGCTGTCTGTCTGCCTTGAGCTTTTCCCGGCCATCCTCCTGCACCTTTTCCCCGGCGGCCTGCTGGATCCTGAAATCCTCCTGATCCAGCAGCAGGTGCACCAGTGGGGGAAGAGGGGCGACTGCCGGGGCAATGAATGTGACCATGAGTATGATGAAGACTGGTGTTTACAGGGAAAGGCTATTTTTGACCGCCTCAGCCGGGTTGTTCAGGCACAGGTCAGCAGGCAGGTGGCGCTCTACCAGCCGAAGGCGGAATTACTCGGCCGTTTGCTCGAAATCAGGCCGCAGGTCTGGCAGACTTTCAGCGAGGAGAACCTGCGCAATGACTGGCTGTTTTACCTCTCCCGGCTGGTCACTCTCATCAGGCAGGTTCTGCGGCGGATAGCGGGATGGAGCCCGACCGAAGTACTGGTGCCCGGCCGTGTCCGGGGGATAGTAACCAGATTGCCTGATCTTTCATCCATCCCCTCATCCTCATCCTTCCCTCTGATTCTGCTGGTAAACCACCTGCGGGGAGATGAGGATATACCGGGGAGCGTGGCTGCTCTTATCAGCCGGGTGCCGCGGGACCGGATGAGCCACTTTGGCATCCGCGCCCGGGAGCAGGGCGTGGTCTGGATTTATTGTGAGGAGGAATCTGGCTACCGGCAGCTCGAAGCCTATGAGGGGAGGTGGATTGAACTTGCAGCCGACGAGGACCATTTCCACACCGCTCCCATCGAACCCTCATCAGCCATGCACCAACCTGCCACAAGAGCCGCACGGCCAGGATTTTCCGTTCCCCCGGTGCGCCTGGCCGAATCATTCACCCTGCTGACCCCCGACCGGTATGAGCTTTCGACCGTCGGCCCCAAAGCCTGTCAACTGCGTCTGCTTACGGAGCGCCTCTCCGGCCAGGTGCAGGTGCCGGATTCCCTAGCCGTGCCCTTTGGCGTGTTCGACCTGGTGTTACGGAGTAACCCAAAAGGATGCAGCCAGTACCGGCACATCACTGCTGCCCTGGCTGCGGAATCGGGGGGCGGGGTATCCGGCCTGCTGGAAACCGTGCGCGGCCTGATTGAATCGCTCGATATCGATGAGGCTTACAGTGCGGAATTGAAAAGGACTGTCCGGGAAAGATTCGGCCGGGAAGTGCCGCTGATTGTCCGTTCAAGCTCCAATGCCGAGGACCTTGAAGGGTACAGCGGGGCTGGCCTGTATGAGTCCTATCCCGGCGTGGGCTGTGAGGAATTGCCCCGGTACCTGAAAAAGGTATGGGCTTCCCAATGGACACAGCGGGCAGTGAGTAACCGTGCCCGCTCAGGGGTCCTTCCTGAAGATGTTCACCTGGCTGTGTTGATCCAGGAGTTGATTCCGGCCGATTATGCCTTTGTGACTCACACCCGCTATCCCTTGACCGGAAGGCAGCAGGGTCAGGTATATATCGAGGTGGTCCAGGGGCTGGGAGAATCGCTGGTCGGAGGATCCGAAGGGCAGGGATACCGCTTTCTGTATGACCGGACCTCACAGGAAGTGAAACGGGCAGGTTTTGCCAACAAGGGACATCGCTGGGTGATCGGGCAGGACGGCCTTCCTGCCAGGATCTTGGCTGACTACTCGAACGATTTCCTGTCCCTGGAAAAGAAGAATTGGGAAACCCTGATTGGCCACATTGGCCGCATCTCGGTCATGATCGAAGCAGCCTGGGGAAATCAGCCCCAGGATATCGAAGGAGTTATCAGGGGCAGAGAGGTTTTTATCGTTCAGACCAGGCCGCAGGTTTGACCTGCACGGGCCTGATCTTTTGCTTGAACAATAGGGAATATTACTGCACTGAACCTGAGTAATCACTAACGAACGATGGAGATTAACAGGCCATGACTGATCAATTTGTCCTGATCAAAGAGATTCATCCACCCCTGGGGTCCTCACGCACGCTGTATATGCTGGAGCCTTTTGGCGTGATTGTTAAGGTTGCATCCCGCTCTTCACCCCAGAACCTGACCGCGGAAATCTGGACCAATGTCATCGATAAGCTCAGCCCCGACGGAGTGTGGCATGGAGTTCCCATGTACCTTAATTCCCGGCATTCAGCGGGGATTCTGGAGTTTCACGGCTCTTTCATGCCCACCGACCAGGGCCGGTTCGAGTACACGGTCCGGATCGGCCTCAAACGAAGCGGGCAGTATTACCCTTCTCAATGGCAGTGGGCCGGAGCGTATGGGCAGAACGGATCGTTGACTGTCCTTCCCCCTTCACCGGAAATGCAGTGGACCCAGGGGCCGCAGGCTGAGGAGATTGCTCCCGGAGTATTTGTCGGAAATCTCATTGCTGCCTCCAAAGCCCCTGAGCTTGGCTTTCAGGCTGTATTGAATATGGCTGAAGAACTGAATATCGGCTTTCCTTCCGGCGGGGTTGAATATAAAAAGATCGCCCTGGCTGATGGGGCCCATAATCCGATCCCTCCGGAGAAAATCCTGGATGCCGTATCCTGGATTCAGCAGCAGGTTAAAAAAGGGCATAAGGTTTGCGTTAATTGCCGGGCCGGAATCGGCAGGTCAGGGTCGATCGGGATCGCCTATCTGTATGCTTCCAATCCTGCCTGGCCATACTCCAGGGCATTGCAGGCTGCCTGGGATAAAAAGCCGAATATCTATCCCCATAAAAATCTGCAGGAAACTCTTGAAGCTCTCTTTCCCAGAAAGCCGAAAGAGCATACCCTGTCCAGCCATGAAAACCCTTCGGGTTTATCGTCCTCCGGCCAGATTCAATGGGTGAAATATGTTGATTTTCAGCCAGGCCAGCATATCGAAATCTCCCGCTATCAGCCCCTGATCATCCGGATCAGAATCAAAGCTGCTGATGCCGATCATCAGGCCCTGGTGACTCTTCGAACCAACCTCAATCAGGACCCCTTTGAAGAAGTGGAGCTGTATAATAGCCGGGGCGACGGAATTTACGAAGGACAAATTCAGGCCAAAAGGGGTGGTGAATACTGGCTTACCGCCTCAGCCTCTTTGCATGAGAAGCTCCCGGATAATGAACGCTCATGGGCTGGAGACAATCTGATCATCCGGGTGAGATAAGGCTTAAAAAAAGTAGCTGAAAAGTACCTTCTGATACGATCTACCTAAGTATAAGGTCACTCATTCTAAGAACCCATCTTTTTTGTATCGGGAGGGAAAGGCTTTGAGGGTCGATAACGAAGAGAAGGCACTCAGAAAGTTAAAAAACCGCATTAAACTTTGTTCCCGGGGTATTACCCTGCCAACTGGATCAAAACCCGTGCTTCACCTGCAATCGAAACAGGGAGGGGCAGGGCCGCAGGGAGTGGCTTCCTATGTTGGCGAAACTCCGGGAGATCACACCAGTCAGATAAGCCTGCTGATTTTTCCCGAAGAGCATTATCTGGCCCGGTATGCCCTGCCCACGCACTGGCACGAAACAGGTTTAAACGGCAGGGGAGAGAAAGAGGGAAAAATCCTCCAGGCAGGGCCGGACATCTTCCTGGAAAAGGTGCCGAGCAACTGGAGAGGATCATTACCGGATGGCCGCAGAGCAAATATGCTTTCAAAGGCGCGGTTTCATCCCTATCGGACCTTCTCCATTTGTCTGTACCGGGATTGCAGGCATCTTGAAAATGACGAGGGATGCAAGTATTGCACCGCCAATTTGCTGATCAATAAACTTAACCTGCATGAACGGTTGTCGGATCAGGAAAACCTGGATTACCTCAAGCTGGCTATTACCAATAATCCTATTCGCTCGGTAACCCTGACCAGCGGTACTTTTGAATCTCCGGAAAAGACTGCCAGGGAGCTGATATCTCAAGCCAGGCTGATCAAGGAGAAAACCGGCATGTCGATCCATGTTCAAATCGAACCGATTTTCGATCGGACCCTTATGAAAGAGTTGAGCGAAGCCTGTGATTCAATCGGCCTGTTCCTGGAATTCTTCGATGAGCGGGTTCGCCGTGAAATCTGCCCCGGCAAAGCCAGAGCATTCTCTCAGGAAGATTACCTGAGGAGCTGGGAACTTGCCGCCTCCTGCTTTGGCTGGGGAAAAGTATTCACCACCAACATTCTCGGTTTCAATGAGGATTACGAGGTTATCCTCCAGGGAATTGAACGCGCGGCTAAGGTCGGCGTAATGACCTCTCTTCTCTGGCTCCGGGTCGGCAGCCCGCAGTTAGGTGAATTTATTCCATCCTATCTTGAAAAAGATGAAAAATTGCTCTTGCAGCTCCATATGGATGCAGGGAAAATCCTGGTGGAAAACTCGGTGGACAGCATTGCCGGAGAAAATTCCGGCTGCCTGGGCTGTCATGGATGCAGTGCGAGCAGCGAGGCTATTTCCTGGGCACGAATAGCCTCCAAGAAGAGCGAGGCGGTAAAAGTTGGCTGATAAATTTTGGGGAGCTCCGAATGGTGGTTGATGGGCACGTGCAGAGGGGCTCATCAACCACTTCAATCTTCTCTTGATGAAACCGGTTAGACGGGTGCAGGGATATCGACGTAAGCGACCTCGATCTGAAACCTTTCCTGAAGGAATTCGGACAGGGCCTTGATCCCCAGGGTTTCGGTGTGATAATGCCCGGCTACGAAGACGTTGAATCCGGCCTCTTCGATCTTTCGAACCAGAGATTCTTTCATATCTCCGCAGATAAAAAGGTCCGCTCCGGCCTGTTGAGCTTCCTCCCACAGGTAGGAGCTTCCGCCGCTGATAATGGCTATTCTTTTGACCTCAGGAAGGCCGAATTCGAAGGTCATGACTTCCCGGCCATACATGTCCTGAACCTCACCCGCCAGGGCATCCAGTTTTGCGGGAGCAGGCAGATCCCCGATAAATCCCACATCCAGGGCCTCAATGTTTTGCATCCGGAGCTTTCGACAGACCAGGATATTATTTCCGATCTCCGGATGGGCATCCAGCGGCAAATGGTAGCCGGCCAGATTGATGTCCTGGGAGAGCAGCAGGGACAGCCGCTCCCGCAGGCCACCGCACAAGCGGGGCGGATCGGGGATATCCCCCTTGAACAGGCCATGATGAACCAGAATAAGCTCCGCTTTCCGGAGAATAGCCTCCTGAATCAACCGCTGGCTGAAGGTGACTCCTGAAACAATCTTGTTCACTGTCCGGCTGCCCTGCACCTGAAGGCCATTATGGCAGTAATCCTCAAACCGGTCCACCTCCAGGTAATCATCAAGAAAGAATAGCAATTCATCCCGATCCAATGGAGAATCCTCCTGTCTGGTTTTTCAAAGGCCTAAATACAAAAGAAACCACAGAGACACAGAGGCACAGAGAAAAGCGCCAGAGTGAAAATCTCTGAGGCCTGATCGCACATGTTTCTTATCAGCTATAGCCCATATTAATGGTTACATACTCAGTCGAGAGGTCGCAGGTGTAAATTTTCGCTTCTTCCCGGCCAAGGTCAAGGTCAATGGTAATCTGGAGCTCTTTCGCTTCCATGATGGTATTGGCTTCGGCATCTTTGCCTGTGCCAAGACCCTTTGAGACGACCTGAACGGGGCCGTAGAAAACGTCAATCTTATCAGGCTCGATTGGTATTCCCGCATAACCGACCGCAGCCAGTATCCGGCCCCACATGCACCGGCCTGCGCTGAAGGATGTTTTCACCAGAGGGGATTCAGCAACCGCGAAGGCAATCTGTCTGGCTTCTTCGCGGTCACGTGCCCTGCGGACCGTAATTTCTACAAATTTCCTGGCACCTTCCCCGTCCCGGACAATCATCTTGGCCAGTTTCAGGGTGACATGGTTCATGGCATCCTGGAACCTGGCAAAGTCAGGGTCATTTTCTTCAGCCAGACAGGTATTGTGCGCCAGTCCATTGGCCAGAATGATCACCATGTCGTTGGTGCTGGTATCCCCGTCGATGGTGATGGCATGGAAGGACTGGTCAACAGCCTGCCGGAGCGCCTTATTCAGCAGTTTGGGTTCGATAGCGGCATCGGTGCAGAGGAAGGAAAGCATGGTAGCCATATTCGGCTTGATCATGCCCGCTCCCTTGGCGATACCGGCCAGGTAGACCTTCCTGCCTGACAGGTCCATCTCGACAGCCACGGATTTAAGAAAAGTATCGGTGGTCATAATCGCTTCAGCCGCTTCCTGACTGTCTGCCGAGTTGGAGAGCTTTGCGGAAGCGGCCAGGATTCCGTCGCGGATTTTATCCATGGGTAATCGCTGGCCGATCATTCCCGTTGAGGCAACGATGACCTTGTCACTGGATATGTGCAGGGCATCGGCGGTGATATCGGCCATTTTTTCGGCATCTTCCAGCCCCGCCGCCCCGGTGCAGGCATTAGCGTTGCCGCTGTTAACGACAATCGCCTGGGCCAGTGAATTCTGAAGGTGGGATTCGGAAACAATGACCGGTGCGGCCCGGAAGGGGTTGATGGTAAATACTCCGGCAGCGGTGCAGACCGTCTCCGAATAGATTATGGCCAGATCTTTCTTATTCTTTTTAATCCCGCAGTTGACTCCGGCGGTCAGTATTCCTCTTACCAGAGAAAGCCCTCCGCCCGAAGGCACTTCCCTCACCGAAACCAAGCTTTCACTGACTTCAGCAGAGTAGTCCATCTATTCTCTCCATCTGTATTTTTTCTCTCCATCTGTATTTTTCTCCGGTCCTCTGTGTCTTGAGTGGTGTCCTTTGCTTTTTCTTTTTGTCTCTTTAAGGATACGGAACAAATGCCCCCAGCCCGGCTCTCTCATCCAGGCCGAGCATGATGTTCAGGTTCTGGACCGCCTGCCCGGCTGCTCCTTTCAGCAGGTTATCGAGAACCGAGATGACAACCAGCGTCCTGGTCCGCTGATCAAGAACCAGTCCAAGACGGCAGTAATTCGAGAGGTAGACATCCTTCAGGCAGGGTATACTGCCCGCAGGATTAACCAGGACAAAGGGCTCATCCTGGTAAAACCGGCAGTAGATTTCCCGGATTTCATCGAGGGATGGATGATCCGGCTGTAATGGCACATAGATATTGCTGAGTATTCCCCGGCGGACAGGTACCAGTTGAGGGGTAAACAGGACCGAAACGGCGGAATGGGCAAACAGGCCAAGTTCCTGTTCGATTTCAGGAACATGCCGATGCTTTCCGATATTATACGGTTTGACGTTCTGATCACATTCGGTAAACAGATAAGTCGCTTCAAGCTTTCTGCCTGCTCCGGAGATACCCGATTTGGAGTCGGCGATAATCGGCATTTGGTCATTGAGCAGTCCTGCTTGCAGGCAGGGGACCAGGCCAAGAATGATACTGGTGGCATAACAGCCGGGATTGGCAACCAGCGAGGAGGCACGGATCTTCTGACGATGGATTTCCGGCAGGCCATAGACCGCCTGGGCTGCCAGAGATTCATCGGCATGACTTTTCCCATAAACCCGCTCATAGGTCGCAAGGTCCTGGAACCGGTAGTCCGCGCTCAGATCGATGACCATCTTGCCCTCGCCCCGCAGCACGGGTGTCAGCGAGAGAGAGATGCCGTTCGGGAGGGCCAGAAAAAAGATATCCGCCGCAGGAAGAGCTGACCTGATATCCAGGGCCTGATATTCCAGGCTCAGGGAGGGATGCAGAAAAGGAAAGCAATCCCGGACTCTCTTTCCTGCCAGCCGTTCGGAAGTTACATACGTCAGCTCAAGGTCAGGGTGAGCGAGAACGAGGCGGATCAATTCAAGACCCGTATATCCGCTGCCTCCGATAACTGCAACTCTGGTCAGGTCAGGCTTCACTGTCACAACTGTTATCTCTTGGAGAACTGATACCGGGCCCGTGCACCCCGCTGGCCGTACTTCTTTCTTTCCTTGGCCCTGGGGTCCCGCGTAATAAGACCGGCCCTTTTCAGCTTCTGGCGAAGATCCGGGTTGATCTGGAGAAGGGCTTTCGATATGCCGTGCCGCACGGCTCCTGCCTGTCCGTAAATCCCCCCTCCGGCAACATTGATGGAAATGTCGTATTTATTGATGTACTCGGTTATATTCAGCGGCTGCAAAACCGTGGCTTTCATCCGTTCGGTAGGAAAATATTCCTCAAATGGCCGCTCGTTGATGAGAATCTTGCCATTTCCCGGACGCAGGAATACTCTCGCTACCGAGGTTTTGCGTTTGCCCGTCCCGTAATACTGTACCAGTGCCATAGTGTTTTTCTCCTTTCTTCCCTTACCGGTTTTCGGCGTTGGTAATTACTCAGGTAATTCCCTATTGTTTATCATGGCAGGCAATGCATAATGCACTGCGGATGTTTGTCCGCCGTAAAAAATATGATCTATATTGATTCGTACCAGCAACCCTGGTTTCCCTCGCCACCATAGGTATGGACGAGGTCCAGTTTCCATGAGGGTTGTGGCAGGTTACACAGGTTATCCTCATATTTTCATCGAGATGCAGGTCTTCCGGAATTTTCATATCCTTGCCGGGTTCCACATCGACCGAATGGGTACGCCCCAGTTTTTCCACGGAATGGCATTTAGTACCGTTGATCCCCTCATCCCCTCTCATGCAGGAGGCCGTGACTCCCTGCTTCAGGCGGACATCGAGGTAACTGACCACCGTGTTGGGATCATTGGCATGACATTCCCTGCAGAAGGTATGATTCTCATCGTTTGACCATGTATGCGGGTTCCTCTCATCCACGGCAAAAGATTTTGCGTACACCAGGAATGCACAGGAGAACAGCAGCGATAAGAATATAACTCTCATCTTTTGTTTCACGGCCACGTATCAGAATTACCGATTAATATGCTTCATTTACAGCTTAAAATGCTCCAAAGCCTGCTGCAAGCTTGAAGATATGTGTGATAACCGGGTTATAATGCCCGTCAGTTCTTCGGAGGATACTGTTTTCTTCTGACTCAAAACCTTCATCTCATCGAGCAGTACCGGCAGCTCTTCCGACTCCTTGCGGACGTCGAGTAATTTTTCCCGCAACTCCAGAGTCATCCTGCTCAGGGCATCCGCCAGACCCTTGGCCTGGTCGGATTGCCGCAGCCTGGTGACAATGGTCAAATCTCCCTGGGCAATTCGCTCGGTGTTTTTTTCAAAACGGTAGAGGGGTCCGGCAATCCTGTGGGAGATGAAAACAGTCAAAGCTACCGTCGCCATCCCAATGATAACTATGGCTATGACATTGCCGATCAGGACATTCGGGAGAATAAGCTCTCCTGTTGTTTTCAGCTTCGAGTGGGCCTCTCCGTATGAATTTCCCAAATCCACCGAAGTCTTTTGGTAAAGCAACCCCCCTGATATGATACTGCCCAGGATAACCAAAAAGAGAAAGAGTATAATAAATTTCGTTTGAAAAACCTGTTGAATAAGATACTTTTTTCTCCGTATCATACCCTCTTCCCTGGACATTACTCTTCCTTCCTGGTTTTTTGGGATTGGATCACGAAAGCTTTAAGACTTGTGGCTCTTGAGCTTGGTGGGGATGATCCGGTCCCGTGTATACCTTCAGTTTCCGGTAAACCTGTCTCCCCAGCCGGTTTTTGGGCAGCATGCCTTTAACCGCTTTTCTGATAATCTCTTCGGGCTTTTCCTTCATCATCTTGTGGGCTGGCGTCGCTTTGATCGCTCCCGGATAGCCGGAGTGACGGTAATAGATCTTTTGCTGAATCTTTCTGCCAGTCATCAGGACCTTGTCCGCGTTGACGATAATAACGAAATCACCAGTGTCAACGTGAGGGGTAAAATCTGGTTTCGCTTTCCCCCGCAGGATGACGGCGACTTTTGTGGCCAGCCGGCCCAGGACCTCACCCTTGGCATCCAAAACGTACCAACATCTTTTCTGATCTTCCTCTTTGGCCATAAATGTTTTCATTTTCTACCTCTTGCCTGACTTTCTGTTCCTCTGTAAGTTAGCGGGTGCAGAGTGGTTTAATTACTCGAGAACAAGATAATATAATACCAACGATATTAAATTAGCAGCATAAATACTCATTATATAAGCAATTATCTGCATATGTCAAGTAAAACTCTCTTACTGGGGATATTTTCGATTGGAAATCCATGCTACTATAGCATACCGGAGTAGTTTAATCAATTATCGACATCAGTACATGAATGCTCCCCCCTTTTCCTTATTATGGTACGAGCAGTCCAAAACCAGTCTCAGCATCAAGAATACGCACTCCGGTGGATTCTACCAATTCGAAGAGAATAACTTCCATAATGTGCCATACCTTTACACCTTTGCGAACACATCCGCTGATTGTGGATGTACCCCTGCCACAGGCAATGTGCATGTGTAATACCGGATTGCCCCGCTCATCCGGAAAAAGTGTTCCCGTACCTGCTATTTCGTGAACGTTGTCAAGAACATGTTCCATAGGCTGAACAGGTCTTACCCGTCCCTGTTCCGGTCCGACCACAAGCCTGCTGCCGGTGTCAGCTCCTCCGATTATGATGAGAGAGGCGCATGAAATGGACTGCTCACGGGCAAACTGTTCAATCTTCTCGTGAACAATGTCCCCATCTTCCAATCGTATGACAAATATGCGCCCCTGTTTTGCTGGTGAATATTTCATGGTAAGCCTCCTCAATAAAAGTTTCCAAAAACAGCAGGTTTAATGAGTTATTCACAATAATTGTGGATAAGCTGTAGGTAAGTCTGGGATTGATCTCCGTAAGTAGCCGAAAGATAATTGGAAATAGCATTTCGATCCCGGAGGGGAAACGTGCTTTGCCGGTGATTTTTGCACTACTACCGGAAAAGATCAAAGGATGATGGGGGGACAATTCCTCTGGCTTCGGCTTTGGCCAGGAGCAGGCGTATGGCATCTTCTCCATCCTGGCCGATATCCAGGGTATACTCGTTGACATAAAGATCAATATGGCTGAAGATAACAGAATCCTCCATCTCCTGAGCATGGTGTCGGATGTAGTCTTTCGCCTCTTCCGGATGAGCCCGGGCATAGCGGACACTCTGACGGATTGCATCTTCGATCGTTCGGGCAGTTTCCCGGCCCAGAGCCCGCCGCACCATGATGCCCCCAAGGGGCAGCGGGCAGCCGCCGCTCTCTTTTTCCCAGAAATCGCCAAGGTCAAGGATTTTCCGGAGCCCGAAGCTCTGGTAGGTAAAGCGGCTTTCGTGGATAATCAATCCTGCATCCGCTTCACCCCGTCGGACAGCCTGAAGTATTTGATTAAAGGGAAGAATAATGATATTTTGTGCTTTCGGCTCATACATCCGCAGCAGAAGAAAGGCAGTGGTGAATTCACCGGGCACGGCAATGCGCTGTCTGGTCAGGTCAACCGCCGGTGCATCTTCTCCCCGCTCCACCAGGAGCGGACCGCATCCCTTGCCCAGGGCGAAGCCGGAGCGCAGCAGGACATAGCGGTTTCGCACATGCCCGAAGGCGTGGCATGAAACCTTGCTGATATCCAGCTTCTCCTGAAAAGCCATCCGGTTCAGGGTCTCGACATCCTCCAGTCGTTCCCGCAGGGTGATCCCCTCCGGCAGGGGAACCTTTCCCTGGACCAGCGCAGAGAAAATAAAGGTGTCATTCGGGCAGGGAGAGTAGCCAAGCGAAAGATCAATCATGCGTTTTTTCCCACTGGGTGGCCAGATCCAGGGCAGCCTGCTGACTGATATGAGCGGCGGCGGACAGGTCCCACTCTTCCCGGTTTCTTTCCTTGACCAGGTTGCTGATTCCCCGGATTTCCAGGAATGGGACTTCATACAGGGTGCATAACTGGGCTACGGCCGCACCCTCCATATTTTCACAGATGCCGTGAAAGCGCTGCTCCATCTCTTCGGCCTTCTGCTGTGTGCCGCTGACTTCGGAAATGGTAATGAAGGGGCCGACCTTGGGATTGAACTTGTGCAGAATGGCCATCGCCCGGTTTAAAACAGCCTGATCTATCTCAAAGGAATTGTAATAAGCCCGGTCTCCCTTGCGAAGGAGAGGCAGATTCAGAAAATGGGTCGATCTCCACCCCTGCGGCGTGATCACCCCTTCTTCTCCAAAAATTTCCCTGTTGGCTATGGCCAGATCCCCGGGCTGCAAGCCCGACCCCCGATAAGCGCCGCCGCAGCCGATAAGGAGCAGAATCTTTGGATAGAACTTCTCCAGCAGCAGGGTGGTGCCATGAGCTGCATTGGTTTTTCCGATGCCAAGATGAAATATCAATACCTTAAACTCGTGAAGGCATCCCTGGAGGGCGGTAAACTTACCCAGGATAATATGACGGGGATGGGTCAACTGGCTGGATATCCAGGCAGTTTCAAAAGGCATGGCCGCGGTGAGTACAATCACAATTCAGACCTCCGCATACAAGCTGGGGATGAAACTCGGATAGGTTTTTGCTATCTTTATATACTATCCATTTCTTTTTTTCAAGGGGATATTCGTGGTATGCGATCCCGATCATCCAGATAACCTCGGTCATGTTGCCGATGTAAGAATATAAGCAGGGAATAAATCCCTGATAAGCAAACTCAGTGGAGAAGAGGAACTCTGATGCAAAAAGCGGGAGAAAAATTACCCTGCCGAAACACCATTACGAATGCCGTAACCATCATCGGTATTTCTTTTCTGTTGGTGCTCTCTCCATCTCTTGCATCCCTGGCCGCGGCTGAAGAGACAGCACCCCGTCTTGAGTCCATCACTCCATCCCTGGTCTATGCAGGCGGGGTGACACCGATTACCATCCTGGGAGAGAACTTCTCTCCGCAGGCGGTGGTCAGTATCTATGGCGAGGGTCTGGTATTATCCGGCAAATGTGATACCCCGGACTTTGCCCGCGAGGTGACAATTGCCGGAGAATATGCTTATGTCGCTGATGACAGCGGCGGGCTGAAAGTCATCCGCATCCAGGACCAAAGACACCTTATTCAGGCCGGAAGCTGTGATACTCCCGGCACAGCCTGCGGAGTCTGGACAGGCGGAAAGTACGTCTACCTGGCCGATGGTAATCACGGCCTGGAGGTGATAGATGTCAGTGCCCCTGAAAATCCCGTGATCTGCGCCAGTCTGCCCCTGCCCGGCTATTCCTGGAAGGTCACGGGAAGGGATAGCCTGGTTTATCTTGCCAATGATCAGGGGCTGGCCATTGTCGATGTTCATGACCCCCGAAATCCCGCTCTGAAGGCTGTCTGTGAGACGCCAGGGTCTGCCTGCGGAGTCTCTCTGTCTGGAAATTACGCCTATGTTGCGGACTGGTCAAAGGGAATCGCGATTATCCGCATATCCGATCCCAATTCCCCGCACCTGCTCCAAACCTTCGATACCAACGGCCTGGCCAAGGGAGTGTTCACCCTGGGTGAATATGCCTATGTGGCCGATGGTGCGGCAGGTTTGAAAGTGATTCATATCAACGATCCGCAGAATCCAGCCCTGACTGCAAGTCTGAACGTTCCGGGTGATGCCGAAGGAATCAGGGCTGTCGGAAGCCGCGTCTACCTTGCTGCTGCCGATGGAGGCCTTCAGATGATCGATATCCGGGATCCGCAAAAACCCGCCCTGATCGGCAGTTTTACTACAGCCGGTCTTGCCTGCGGTCTCTGGGTTGAAGATGATTATGTCTATATGGCCGATGGACCGGAGGGATTGCAGGTTATCAATACCCACCGGTTCCCCTCTCTGGGAGGATGCGACACCCCCGGCGATGTCCAGGGGCTCTGGGTGGATGAAAACCATGTCTATCTGGCCGGGGGGCAGAAAGGGCTTGAGGTTGTCGCCCTGGAAGATGCCCAGCAACCGGCCCTTATAGTCAATTATAACCTTCAGGGAATTGCCCGGAAAGTACAGGTGTCCGGCAGCTATGCCTATGTGGTCGATGCGCGGACAGGGGTCTATATCATCAACATTCAAAATCCCGACTACCCCCTGCCGGCAGGGAGCTACTACAGCCGTGGCACTGCCTATGGAGTCTTCCCGGATTTTCCCCTGGTCTATGTGGCTGACGGGTCCGACGGTGTGGCTGTTCTGAATGTCAGTAATCCGGTCAGCCCCCAGGTCCTGGGGAGATGCCGTACACCCGGAACAACAATGGATGTTTGGGTCTCCGGAAAGGTTGTCTATGCGGCGGATGGAGACCAGGGTCTGGTGATTATCAGGGCGGATTTGCCAACCGCACCCACACCCGCAGGATATTGCGATACACCAGGTACGGCCCAGGGGGTCTGGGTTGATGGCGATATCGCCTATGTAGCAGACGGGAACCAGGGGCTTGCCCTGATCAATGTGCAGGACAAGACCCGCCCTGCACTCATTGCCCGGGTGGATACCCCTGGTGAAGCCTGTGATGTAGCGGTGAGCGATGGTTTTGCTTATATCGCTGACGGCCCCGGTGATCTTGCCGTCGTCGATGTCCATGATCAGCATAAGCCGGTGCTGATCGGCCATGTGGAAGTTCCCGGCATAGTCAGGGAAGTCTGTCTGCACAACGGGAAAATTTACCTTGCCGCCGGAGAAGCCGGTCTGCAGATTTTATCCCAGTCATTCTGCTGGAGGCTGCAAGTCCAGCAGGTGAACAGCGAAGGGACACAAATTCAGGCACTTTTGCCATCCGGACTTCGTCGCGGAGACTATACCCTGCGGGTAACCAACCCTGACGGCCAGGCAGACTGGCAAACCGATATGATCGGCATCAGCGGGATGGTCTACATTCCCGCAGGCTTCAACATTCTGGTCTGTCCCGACGGCAGGGAGGGAATCCGCTATTCCGATGAGCTTCTGGCTTATCTGGAAGAGGGCTATGCCAAGTCAGTGCAGGCCTATGATCCGGTAAGCCAGAAATTTCTGACCACAGCCTGGGTGAATGGCGAAATTCAAGGCGAGGAATTTACCCTGAGTGAGTCACGAGGATGTCTGCTCTATATGAAGCGGGGAAGAATGGTCGATTTTTCCATCGACCAGATCGAGGTATTCTCGTTATCCCAGACAATGGACAGATTAACTCCCGGCCTGAACCTGCTTGGCATCCCGACGGGCATCTCCTCCGATGGCCTGACCTCCTATCAACTGCTGGCCACCTTTCTGAAAACCGGAGATGTTTCCAGCCTTCAGCGGTATAACCAGCAGTCCGGCAACTGGCTTGCTGCCTACCAGTTCATGGGCCGAAGCTGTGGGATTCCCTACTCCCTGCCAGGTGGCGAAGGCTGCCTGCTGTACCTTCCTGATCAGCTCTGAGCGTTCCTGTCCTCCGCAGAGCTAAAAGTATAAAATCAGAATCACAACCAGGCCATAGATCAGGACATTAATTAACAGGGGCTTATCCGTTACCAGAAGCTCTTCGGGCTTTCCGCCTGCTTGTTTCTGGTGGATTAAATAGAGGTACCGCAGGATCCCATATAAAACAAAGGGCACCGTATAAATCAACCGGGTGGTGTGAAACTTCTGCACGGTCTCGGGAGCCAAGGTATACAAGGCATAGGCAACCACTGTAGCCGAGGTTACTACGGCAATCATCTGATCCAAAAGATAGGGACTGTATTCCTGCAGGGTCTTGCGGTGACTGATGGCTTCGTCTTTTAAAAATACCAGCTCATGTCTCCTCTTGCTCAGGGCAAGGAAGAGAGAAAGCAGCATGGTACAGACTAAAAGCCATGAGGATATGGGAACGTGAATGACTTCAGCTCCGGCAATGACCCGAAGCACGAAACCGGAGGCTATGGAAAAAACGTCCAGGATAACTATTTGCTTTAATCTATACGAATAGGCTACCTGGAGCAGGAAATACGAGAGAGCAATGAAGAAAAACGGCCTGCCCAGGAACCAGGCAGAAACAGACCCTCCCAGGCCGATGGCCACTGTTCCCCAGATGGCCGTGGATTTTCCGAGATTCCCGGAGGCTATCGGCCTGCGGCACTTCAGGGGATGCTTCCGGTCCGATTCAATGTCGAGAAGATCGTTGAGAATGTAGACACATCCTGAAAAAACACAGAAAAGCAGAAAAGCAGCCATTACCCGGGCGAGCATATTCCATCGCACAATGTTATAGGAAAAGATTATTGCAGCAAAAATTACTATATTTTTGACCCATTGATGGGGACGCATGCTCAGGATGAAATATTTAAACTGATATCTCAAGATGTCTCCTCGGTTTTTGTTTTCTGCCGGATAGCGATGACACAGCGTATGAGCCGAATAGTAATAAGCCTTATCAGAATCAGTAAAATATTAATTTCATCATAAATGACTGAAGATATAAATATAAGTTAACCGCTTTATTTATAGGTAAACAAAAGTAAAAATTTTAACTTTACAAACATTGTTCTAATGAGCTATAATCTTAAGTGTTTTTTCCGTAAAAATCAATCAAAACAATTAACCAAAGGTTTTATCCATATCCCAGCATGGCCAAAAATAAAATCATACCGTAAATCTAACCGTTGTTCCAATAAGTGTTATAAAGAGGAGGGTAAAGGTTGTGGCTGAGAAGAAAAAGATGAGCATGGGTAAGAAACTGACCTTAGTCGCTGTTGGAGTTGTATTGTTCGGGGCAATTGCTTTCGCGGGAATCGAACTCACGTGTACTTCGTGGTTTTGTCTCAGTTGCCATGAAATGAAGGAGCTTGGTGCTGCGTGGAAATTATCCAAACACGGACCGGATAATCCTGAGATGCACAATTGCATGAAATGTCACTCACAACCGGGTCTTTTGGGACTTCTGAAGGCTAAAATCGCCGGCCTTTTCTCTCTTGTCTATCACATTACGGGAGATTACCACCTTGAGGCCACGCAGCCGGTAGTATGCGTTCGGTCGGAGTGCCACCACATTGAGGATCTCGACAGGGCTACCCGGCCAGACCAGACGGTTACTTTAAACCATGCCAAACATATCAAGGTGATGAAGAGTATCGGAACAAGATACCAGTGTATGCCCTGTCACCGTGATATTGCGCATGGTGAACAAAAATTTCTCCCGGATATGAAAACCAGTTGTTTCCTGTGCCATACGAACCAGGATATCGGTGCTTCGAATTGCGCCCTGTGCCATCCGAAACACCCTGTTGTCCGGCTGACGGACGACGAGACCCCCATTCTTGAATATCATCAGGATGTGAAATGCGTCGAATGTCATACGGAGGCCTGCAAGGCTACCAAAGCTACCTGCGATACTTGCCATGAGGGTGAAAACTATGGTGATCGGGTTGTCTACAAAGGAAAAGCCCTGAAATAATCTTTCCTGATTTTTGCGGCGTAAGGATTTTCCGGTTCTTTCGCCTGATAAGGCAAGATTCAAGGAAAAAATTCCATATGGCTGTCTAATGAAAAGTACGTTACCGGATCTTTAAAATCGAGAAAGGAGAATAAGAGATTTTTTAGAACTGTTAAATGACGGTTAGACGGTCCATATGTTCTTTATGAAAAAGGCAGAAAGTGATCTTTTTATTTTCTGCCTTTTTTGTTTTCCGCACAGGGTGTTTATTGACAGCCAATGCGGGTTTTTTCGTAATGGCCTGAAAGAAAAATATCCGATCTGTATCTCACCTGACTTGAGAGTCCCAATCGTTCACCCGATGATTCACATTACCATAGGGTGAAACGATGGCGACGAAAAACTCCATGTCCCGGAAGCTAAAATTTTCGCCACATCTGTCGACGGTAATCTCTTGAAGGGAAATATCTATTATTAACCATAATCCT
The DNA here is from genome assembly GCA_040755755.1 of bacterium. NCBI lineage: Bacteria > bacterium. The sequence continues at coordinate 171,404 of JBFLZW010000001.1, forward strand.
AACTGACGGGAGGAGTAACATGGAATCAGGGAGAAAAAAAGTCTTCAAGATGGCCTGGATCATGGCTGTACTTGTCCTTGTATCTATCGGGTTTACCGGCAGGATTGAAGCCGGTTGCTGTACCGGAGAAGCGTCCTCTCCTCTGGCAACCGGGGATGACACCGGTTCGATTCAATCGGCCCAGACAGGACCTTGTCCGATCCTGGATCGGGAATTGCTGGGCAAGGCCGAGCCTGATGAATGCTACAATGGAATTGGCAAGCCCTATCCTCCCGGACCTCCGTGTTCGGAGGGTGTACCCAAGGTAAATCAGACCTATGTCTGGGGCATGACCATGTCCGGAGACGATATCTGGTTTGCAAGCTCCGCCAATGTAACCTGTATGGCTATGGCCAGCAGCAGTTTAACCGATCTGACTCCACGGGAGAGATCGAACTCTGTGTGTGAATATGGCGAGTCGCAATTTTGTCCTCCTCTGCTCCCTCCGCAGGGTGATTGGAGGCCGCCCAAAATCTATGTCTATCATACCAGGACAAAGACGCTGGTCGAGAAAACACCCGAATGTACCGCGCTTGATTCAAGGATCAAAACCACCATGGGGATTCGCTCAGCCGGTGCGCTCGGCAATGTGGTCATCTTCGGCGGCCCCTGTCTGCCTACCGGGGGCGCAGGGATCAATCTCTTTGCCTTTCGGGCCGATACGGGAGATTATCTGGGGTCAACGACCCTGGCTGCTTATGCCGACATCCGGAAATGGCGGGTGGTAAACGATGTCCTCTATACAGCGGTGCGTGACACCGCCGGAGGGGGAAGTGTGCTGCGATGGAGAGGCAACCTGATTGACCCTTTCATATTTGAGGTGGTTGGCAAGCTGGACAGTGAGGGCGTAGAGCTGGCCGAACACGAAGGCAGGCTCTTTGTAACAACCTGGCCGGAGGTGATAGTTCCGCCGCCGGCATTGGCCGGTCTCTATATGAGTCCGCCTATTCCGCCCGGAGGACTGTTGTCGATCCATGCAAATTCCTGGACCAAGGTCTGGCAGGCGAATGACTACGAGCCTGACCTGTTTATGGCAGGCACCTATGGAGGCGGTCCTCTGGCTTCATTCAAAGGCTACCTCTACTGGGGAACCATGCATGTGCCCGGTGTGGCCCAAAGTCTTCATTTCACGGTGTTCGGAGAGCCGGAAGATCCGAATCAACGTGCCCAGGCCGTCACGGGGACCACTCGAAGAACCAGTCTGTTCCGCGGGCGGAATTTTGGCACCAGCGCCCAGGAGATCAAGCTCCTCTATGGAGAGGAAAAACTGTGGAAATATACTCCTGATTTGTCTGATCCCGGTACCTATGGTACATGGGAGGAAGTGGCCAATAACATGGGCGGGGCAAAACCGCTCTTTGGCTCATCCGGTCTGGGCCAGCCGGGTAATTATTATACCTGGTCAATGGCTGTTTTTCAGGATCAGCTTTATGTCGGGACTATGGATGCTGGAGGGAGGAGGAGCAGCGGCAGTCAGAATTCCTCCGGGGGTGATCTTTTCCGCTTTTGCGATGCCGACACCCCGGCATTTTGCGAGTCCTGGGATGGACTTGGTAATACGAACAATATCGGTTTCCGGAACATGGTTGCAACCGAAGATGCCCTGTACGTTGGTACAGCCAGTATGGCCAACCTGGTGCCTGATCCCGACAAACCGCACGGAGGATGGGAATTGATCAGGCTGACACCCAAATCCCCTGTTCCTGATGTGGATCCCCTTCCCGAGGTGATAGCCGAATGTGGAATAACCCTGGCACCACCAACTGCCACCGAATACTGCACGGGGAGAAAAATAACCGCCACGACCAGTGATACTCTCTCCTACACGAAACCCGGCGTCTACACCGTGACCTGGACCTATGGACCGGCCAGCAATCATGCAATCCAGACTCAGCAGGTCATTATCCAGGACAGTCAGCCACCTGTTCCGCTCGTCGATCCCCTTCCTGCGGTCACCGGAAAAGGCAAGGTTACCCTGGTTCCGCCCGCGGCGACCGATAGCTGTGCAGGCAAAATAACTGCCACGACCACTGATCCTACCATCTATAGTGTTCCCGGCACCTACACGGTAACCTGGACCTATGCTGATGGCCACGGCCACTCCATTACTCAGACCCAGCAGGTAACGGTTGACCTTGCCGTTGATATCAAACCGGGAAAATGTCCGAATCAACTGAGCATGACGAGTATTGCACCTTTTTCGGTTGTCGTCCTTGGCAGCAGCGGGTTCGATGTTACCAGCATCGATTTCGCGTCGATCAGGCTTGGCCGGGAGGGTGTGTCAGGAAAAGTCATCCCTGAGCGCCGAAGTTATGCAGACCTGTCTACACTGCCCTCGGATGGGGGAGACCCGTATGATTGCCCGGATCTGCGCAGAGATGGTTACAAGGACCTGATCATGGACTTTAATGCCCAGGAGGTTATCAGAGTATTGCAGTTAAAGGAGGTCAGGGAAGAAATGATACCTCTTGTCCTGAGCGGCTCCCTCAAAGCGGAACATGGCGGCAGCCCGGTCAGGGGTCAGGACTACGTGTCGGTCAACTTTCCCTGGCACCATATTTCCCGGGGTCCGAGTGCCAGAACAACCGGCTGGCAGGAGCGGGGAGGATCGATTCTCCCTGATTCACTGCTTCGTCTGCTGCAGAGAAGGGAAACGCCTTCGTTTCCCTATTGGGATCCTTTCAGACAGTGACTTTGAGATGAAATATCAAGTGCCAGATCGCATACGGTATTGGGTGGGGCGAAAAGCCCCGCCCCTGTAAATTTTTCTTGACAATGTTTTTAATAGTATGAAAAGATAGGAAGTTATAGAAGAAAGTGTATATCAATCAGTATATTGGTCAGTATATCGGTCGCACACTGATTACACTTGGAATGTTTTTTCCGTGAGTTAAATTCAATAACCCCTGTTGCAATATTCTTCTTGTAATGGTATCCTTAAGGGACTGCACCTATTCCGGGCCCGGCAATGAAAGGTCAGGAATATGTTAACTCTTTCCCAGTGGCTATTCTTTCCAGTGCAGTGGGGCTTGAGATGATGAAAGCAGGATTGAGTGGATTTCTTTTGTTAAAAAAATACCGGATTTCAAGATTGATCCGAGCCTCAACGGTTTTGAAGACGATGAATTCATAAAATACTCTGGAATTCAAGCCTGTCAAAATCAGGATAACCATTTATTCGTTTCGGAGGTTTAATTTCTATGAGCGAAGCAGAAAAGATTCAAGAAACTACAAACAATGAAGGGAGTGAGGAGAATATGGCCGAACTCCTGGAAAAAAGCAACACCAAGCCAAAGAAATACTCACAGGGTCAGAAAATCAAAGGCAAGATTGCCCGGATTTCTGAGGAGTGGGTTTTTGTTGACCTTGGCGGGGGTAAAAGTGAAGGAGTTATTGCTCGAAGCGAGCTCGAGGATGAGCAGAGTCAGGTCAAGGTAGCCGAAGGTGACGACATAGAAGCCCAGTTTCTCTACCTGCAGGATGGAGAGATTGTTCTGACAACCAAGGTTGGAGGGCAGGCCAAGGCCAACAAAAAACAGCTTGAGGATGCCTTCCGGGGCCACATCCCGGTAGAAGGATACGTGATGGGCGAGATCAAGGGAGGGCTTGAGGTGAAGGTTTCGGGAGTGCGGGCCTTCTGTCCATCCTCTCATATCGAGCTGCGCCGGGGAGCGAATCTCGCGAAATACCTGGGGAAGCGCATGATGTTTCACATCCTCGAGTACAAAGAGGGTGGGAGAAACATTATCCTGACCAGGCGGGAAATCCTCGAAGAAGAGCAGGGAAAGAAGATTGCCAGTCTCAAGGAAACCTTGCAGGTTGGTCAGGAGATTACGGGAGCGGTACGCTCTATTCAGAACTTTGGCGCTTTCGTGGATCTGGGCGGTCTGGACGGGCTCATTCCCGTATCCGAGATGAGCTGGGGCCGGATCGAGAATCCTTCCGAAGTACTGAAAGTCGGCCAGCGGGTTCAGGCCAAGGTAACCTCCATCGACTGGGATAAGCAGCGGATATCTCTTACCCTGAAGCATACGCAGGCTGATCCGTGGCTGACCGTCAGTCAGCGGTATCAGGAGGGAGCATGGCTCCAGGGCACGGTAGTGCGGTTGACCGAATTTGGCGCTTTTGTCGAGCTTGAGCCCGGAGTAGATGGCCTGGTGCACATTTCCAATTTAAATGCCGAGCAGCATGTAAAACATCCCAAGGAAGTCGTTGAGATAGGCCAGAAGGTGGATGTTCGTGTTCTTAAAGTGGACGAACAGGGCCGGAGGATATCCCTGACGATGGAACCGGAGCGGATAAATCCATTCAAAAAGGAAGACCTTGGTTTTAAAGAGGGTGACGTGCTGGAGGGCACTGTGGAATCGGTCAAACCCTATGGTGTGTTTGTTAAATTGCCCAGCGGGCTTACCGGCCTTGTCCCCAATGAAGAAATGGGAACTTCCAAGGGAACCAAACATGCTCAAATGTTTAAGGCGGGAACCCCTATGAACGTCGTGGTCCTGGGTATCGACCGGGAAAACGAGAAGATCAGATTGAGCCGGAAGTCTGCCCTGGAAACCGTGGAAAAGCAGAATGTCCAGGAGTACGTTCCTTCCAATGGGAAAAAAGGCAAAGAAGAGCCTCCTCTGGGATCTCTCGGAGTTATTCTCAAGGCAAAGCTCGAAGAAAAATGGGGTAAGAAACTGTAACACCAGAGGGCCTTTGGGTATTTTTTACACCCTGGTTTGTCGTTCGCTATGCTGGCAATATCCTGGGGTTAATTTTGGGCTTCGTCAATAAAAATATCTGACCTCAATAATTCAGGCCGCTTTCTATCTCAAAAAAACAACCTTTCTGTTCCTCATCTTCAGGACGATTTCACGAACATTCGGAACGGATAAAAACCTATACCTTATCTGTGTCCCTATCCAGAACAAGCCGGAAAAATAGCCTTGTTCACCTTGAACGAGATGACCGGAAACCAGAAGATGCACAAGAGCTCCAGGCTTTTTCTCAGGGCAAAGTCGATAAGGTGTCAAAAACCGATATGGTATTACAGAGGGAAAGGAGTACTCAAGGGAGGTCATGAATCATGAGTGAATTGCAGGGAAAGGACAATCTGCCCGCGAAGTTGAAATCGAAAGGAGAAATGGTCTGGAACCGCCTGAGCGAGCAGGACCGGCAGCAGGCTGCATCTTTTGCCCAACAGTATATCGACTTTTTGAATATCGCAAAAACGGAGCGGGAAGCGGTTGACAACATCCGAAAGCAGGCCAAAGAGCAGGGATTTCATGAGCTATCCTCCCCGGAGAATGGTACCAGATTTTATCAGGTCAATCGTGACAAGAATATTGCTCTCTGCTCACTGGGGCAGGAAGACATCCGTCAGGGGATTCGAATTATCATTTCCCATATCGATTCCCCACGGCTTGACCTGAAGCCTAATCCCCTTTATGAGGACCAGGATCTGGCCTTGCTGCGCACCCACTACTATGGAGGAATTAAAAAGTATCAGTGGGTGGCTCTTCCTTTGGCTCTCCACGGGATGGTGGTCCGTTCCGATGGCAGTAAGATTGAATTTCGCATTGGCGAGAACCCGCAGGATCCGGTATTTACGATCAGCGATCTTCTGCCGCATCTGTCTCAGAGAATTATGGATGAGAAAAAATTGAAAGATGCGATCGAAGGAGAAAAACTGACCATTCTCTTCGGTCATCACCCCATAGCCGGGCATCAGGAGGAGAAGGAGCGGGTCAAGTCGAATATCCTCTCCCTGCTGCACGAGCGGTACGGAATCATCGAGGAGGACTTCATCAGCGCGGAGATAGAAGCAGTCCCTGCCTGGCCGGCCCGCACAGTCGGCCTGGACCACAGCATGGTCGGCGGATATGGGCAGGATGACCGTATCTGCGCTTATACTTCCCTGCAGGCTATCCTTTCCCAGACCGCTCCCCCCCGGCACGCCTCAATGGTTTTCTTTATGGATAAAGAGGAAACCGGCAGCGAGGGGAACACCGGCTCCCAGTCCCGGTTTGCAGAGCTTGTGGTCAGCCAGCTTCTCCAGAAAGCCGGAATCAAGCCGGAAGAATACCTTGTGCGGGACCTTCTGTTTCGCTCCAAAGCCCTGTCAGCGGATGTAAATGCCGCACTCGACCCCAATTATCCGGATGCTTTTGAAAAACAAAACGCCTGCCGGCTCGGTTACGGCATCAACCTCTGTAAATACATCGGATCCAGAGGGAAGTACGCCACCAACGATGCCAGTGCAGAGTATATGGGGGAAATCAGGAGGCTCTTCAATGAGCACGGCGTGATCTGGCAGGCCAAGGAACTGGGCAAGGTGGATGAAGGAGGCGGCGGAAGCATAGCCAAATTTCTGGCTAAATACGGCCTGGACATGATCGATTGCGGCCCGCCCCTCCTGGGCATGCATTCCCCCTTTGAAATTGCCAGCGTTGCTGACCTGTACGAGACCTTTAAAGCCTACCGGGTCTTTCTGGAGAAAAGTTAAAGAAAAAAATTGCCGGTGGTTATCTGCGGGAGAAATACCAAGAAATAACAAGACTGCCATCTCATCTTTCCCCTAAGAAAGATCAAAAGAGATTCAGGGAGGGGGGCCTGCCCGGAAATAGTCGTCATTAATTGCTCATTACCAGCCCGGAGCAATATTTTTTCCCTGAGACATCTTTATCGGGCAGGCCCTTGGTGCGGGCAAAGGTTAAGGGAAAATCCTCACACTTCCAGCAGCCCGGTCAAATACCAAGCAAAAGCAGCGTCGAGGTTGAAACCCCTCCGCCAAGCAGCAGGGCTGTGGTTGTTCCAATGGTCGGCGTCGTGGTGACGGTCGGGACCGTCGTGGTAACGGGAGTAGTAGGCGCTGCCGCCGCCAGCAGGGCCAGGGTTGTAGTCGAAACTCCGCCGCCAAGCAGCAGTGCTGTGGTAACACCGACCGTTGTGGTTGGTACGGTGGTCGTAGTCGGAGCAGCAAGGGTGCTTGCCAGAAGGAGGCTCGTCAAGGTGACATCAGCGTGTCTGCCCGGATAACCATAAAAAGGCGGCGCTCCAATCGGAAAGCCTCCATAATAAGAGCAGGCAAAGGGAACAGGAAAGGCAGGGGGATAATACGGCATAAACTGAGCGCTGCCAGGCTGGGGGAAGAATGCTGCCAGCAGCAGAATACTGAAAATCATAATAGCTTTTTTCCCTGATTTGATTCCCGGAGAGTGGGTTTTCATGACTACACCTCTTTTCTTGATTTACAGGCTGCCATGAACCTGCCCAGCAGGTCAGGCTCATGGCAATCGCCGTTTACGGGGATACTCTTATGAATGCATGGTGTGATACGCTGTCTAAATCAATGTCAGCCCCGCGATGGCCCCGGTGGTCAGCAAAGGGGCGAATTGCGGGTAGGTGGTATAGTAGGTACTGTTTCCCACCGGAACATTTGCCTGGAGCCAGGTTGTGCTGGTCGGCAGCAGGGTACTCCAGAGGATCTTGCTCAGGTTGAGGGGAAGAGGCGTCCCCAGAGGGCTCAGGAGATATGATGGCGGCCAGAGATTAATACCGAACAACGGGTCGTAGTACACCATTCCGGAAGGAGTGTTATAGAGAAGCCATGGGTAAGTCTGATTGACCGGATCCCAGGTAAGCCCCGGCTGCACAGGGAGAACGGTATTTTTGGTCAGGCTGCTGACAATCGGAATTGAAATACCGATAGCATTCGGTGGAGAAAGAACAGGTGACCACAATGGCCACAGGGTATTATAAGGAGGCAGAGGCCACCATGTGGGAGTTGTTACTGCAGCAGCGTGACCAAAAGAAATCAGGCCGACAATCATGCCGAGGACAATAATAGTACCGAGTGCGGTTTTTATCAATCTTGGGCTTTTCTTGTAATTACTCATAGCTGTACATCCTTTTCCTTATATTTATGGTGTTGTAAGGTTGAAAACTACCCTGATAGAGATATCTTTATGCCTCGATCACTATTTCTATACGGGATATCCCTCCTTTCACAATTATATTGTCAAAGATAAATAAATAAGGTTAATGGTATAAAAACGAAATGTGCTATTCGATATTCGATAGTATTGGCGAAAGAGTTTGTGCGTGATCAGGAATTATGGAGAAGCGTTCTTCCCTGAATCGGCAGCACAGGAAGCTTTAAGCGGATTTACATCTACCGGCCATTGACTGTTGGCCATTTACTCCGATAATGGTGAATCCTCCATGACTCTGGAAAAGTACAGGGCTTTCTGATCCCGAAAATGAGATCAGACTGCCCTGTTGCGCAATAAGAGCATTAGTTTTGAGTTCAGTTCTCTAAGGAAGCATAATTTGTGCCACATGATCTTTTCAGCGAACCGGAGATTCAACTATGCCTGAGTGAGGCTGCTTGAGGCCATCCAGCCTGTATCCTTCAGGGCGGCATATCATTGCTGCCGCAAATTGCCTTGCCTGGAGAAGTAATGCCTCAGTAGCGAAAACGGACGCCATTTTTGGATCTTAGAAGCGAAAATAGACACTAGCCTTTCCATGTGCTCCTGTGGATACCCTGGAAGCACTCATAATCGAGAAAATACGGGGGAAGGATCGGCCAGGAACAAGCAGAATGACCAGGACCGACAATGTGATGATCTTTATGGTTGTCGCCTATTCATCCTGGTCATTCTGTGTTTCAAAAGTCAGGCCGCAGGCTTGAATGAATTCATCCAGTCAGATGGTCTCAAATTCCGAGCAGGAGGAGGGTCGAAGTTGAAACTCCTCCTCCGCTCAAGAGCAAGGCCGTGGTCGTCCCGATGGTTGGGGTGGTGGTGACCGTGGTGGGAACCGGAGTAGCTGCCAGAGTGGCCAGCGTGGTGGCCGAAAGCGAAGTTCCCCCCAGGGTAGCCAGAGTTATGGCCGTACTGACCCCAATTACCGGTGCTGCTGTGGTTGTGGTTGTCGGAGCAAGAAGAGTCGGCAGAAGGAGAGCGGTTGCCAGAGTAGTTGCGGCGGTTCGGGTAACAGGGTAACTATAGGCCGGATAGCCATAGAGGGGCGGTACGGCCACAAATGGCGGCACTATGGCCGCGAATACCCCGGTGTAGGCATAAGCAGGGGGATAATACGGTACGATCTGCGTATTCCCCTGCCTGACAAAGAGGATAAATACCAGTGATAGTGTACTGAGGGTCAGAATAAGCCCTCGGATAATTCTCATCTGATCGATTTTCATGGCTGAAAACCTCCTCCTGATTTTCGGATGGTCGTTCTTTACCCGCTGAGTTCTGGATGCTCCTAAATGAGCGTCAGTCCGGCGATCGAACCGGCAGTCAGGAGAGGAGCAAACTGCGGGTACGTAGTATAATAGGTACTGTTTCCCACCGGAACATTTGCCTGGAGCCAGGTTGTGCTGGTCGGCAGCAGGGTGCTCCAGAGGATCTTACTGAGGTCAAGAGGCAAAGGAGTTCCCCAGATAGTCAGAAGGTAGCTTGGCGGCCAGAGATCAATGCCAAACAGCGGATCATAGTAGACCATGCCTGAAGGAGTGTTATAAAGCAGCCAGGGATATTTCCTGTTGACCGGATCCCAGGTCAGACCGGGTTGTACGGGCAGAATAGTATCTTTGGTTAAACTGCTGACGATGGGAGTTGGGATTCCCAGTGCATTCGGCGGAGACAGGACTGGCGACCATAACGGCCACAGGGTGTTATAAGGAGGAAGGGGCCACCAGTTTATGGTTGTTGTGGTGGTTGGTACCAGGGCGGCCTGAGTCAAGGGAATTACGGCAAGGAGAACAATCATGAGAGCGATGATGCAGGATACAGCTTTTCTTACGGATACAGCTTCCTTTTTCATGGTTTGATTCCTCATCCAACAATATATATAGGTTATCAATGGCTGGGGAATGTCTCAACAAACAATGCAATATTCTCATCCCTCCTTTCAGACAGTTAATGATTGATCAACCCACAGCTACAGGGCATTGCTCGCCATCTGTAGCTTGAATAATGATATCACGTGAAGATCCAGGGAAAAAATCCACTCGGAGAATATGGCTGATAAGGCAGTTATCCTGATTGTGCGTTCTCAGGTCAGTTTTCGCGGAGAAATCGGAGTTTCTGAATTTCTGAAATTATAATTTAAGCATAAATCATGCCAAATAACCAACTTCGATCAGAGTTTCAAGAATCAATATTTTTCAGTATGATATCTGCGGCAAGGGAAAAAGCGGGGAAGATATTCCGGGTAAGAATAGTATCCTCATGTGCAAAAATTTACATGACCCAGAAACTCTATGATATAATACCTTGTTTATAAAAATATATCTACAGTTTAAGACTGTGAAACAGAATGCACCCTCAATCCGGTTTGATCTTAACTATCGGGAGAATTCTGGCACATCTCGATGATTAAATTTTCAAGGATTAACCGCGGGTGACAACTGCTTGATTTCAGGGTCAGGTCTGTCTCCAGGAGCCTGCCATACAGTTCTTGCAGTCTCTGGTAGCTGAAGAACCTGGCCTGTTCAGCTATCTGGCGGGCGAACATCGGCGCAAGGCCGAGAGCACGGTTCAATTCAGTCCCCCCCTTCCCCTGCTCCAGCAGAGACCTGGCCAGGTATATCTGACGGAATTGCCGGACAATCATGGCCAGGAGGAGAATCTGGCTGGTTCCCTCTTCCATCAGTTTATCGAGAATTTTCAGGGCAGGTTCAACATTTCGCTCTCCAAGGTTTCTGACCAGATCGAAGACGGAAAAAATCCGTGATTCTCCGGAAACAACTACGAGGTGCTGCCGGGTGATCTGGGTATCCTTCCCCATATACAGATAAACCTTGGTCAATTCCCGTTCGATCCGGTAGAGGTCATTGCCCAGCATCTGGGCCATGACCTGAGCCAGGGGGAGAGGAATAGTTCTGCCGCTTTCCCTGACTTTTTGCACAATCCATCCGGGAAGCCTGTCCTCGAACAGCCGGTAAAAATGGACCGCTGTGGCTTCTTTTTGGGTAACCTCACCCAGCCTGGTCCGCTGATCAATTTTTTCGGCCACCAGGATCAGGCGCACCGAAGGCTGTTTTTTTTGCAGGAGCTGCGCCAGACGGTCAGCATCCCCTTTTTTGATTTTTTCCGGCCCTTTCAGCACAATCAGCCGGTTCTTTCCCGAAAGAGGAATTGTTTGAACCAGAGCACGGAGGGTGTCAAAATCAAGATCATCACCGGAAAGAGTATGAAAGTTCCCCTTTTCTTCCTCTCCGGTCAAGGCGTGGCTTCTGACAAGGCTTACTGCTTCTTCAATAAAGTAAGGCTCATCCCCGGTGAAAAGGTAGAGATGGTCCACCGTCCCCTCTTTCAGCCGTCTGGTTAACTCTTCGGGTTTCAATTGCATGGGCCTTCAGGATCCTCCCCGGAATCGCTCATCCAGCAGTTTCCTGGCCATGTCCCGGGCAGCTTTCTGCTGCGCCCGGTTTTCCTGGGCACGGGTTGTAGCCAGATCGTTCTGAAAAAACTGGTAATCTCCCTGGATGGTAATGTCCTTTGCCTGCCAGAAAATTTTCCTGGTTGCGACCTCTTCAAGGTGCAGGTCCAGGTGAATGGTTAACCGGTATTCCCCGACGTTTCGGTCCCGGTCAAAGGAGAGCGGCTCATCAGCCCCGTATCCGGTGATTACTCCGGACAGGATGGCCTGGGCTTCCGGGCGGTTGACGATTCTCACCCTGTCCCAGTGCCAGAATTCCTGGATCAGAGCATTGGTTATCGTCTTATCCAGGCCGGGTTCGGTGGTCTGGTTGCTGATAGTCTCGATATGGACCCTGCGGATGCCCTCCGGCCAGGCAGGATATTGGTTTAAAATCCGGTATCCGCAGCCGCTCAAGGCCCCTATGGTCACCAGGTTAAACAATGCCAGGATGGACCACTGAGCAGCCAGCAGCTTCTTACTCCTTACTCCTGACTCCTGACTCCTGGCTCCTGGCTTCTGACTTCTGATTTTTTCCATCTTTCTCCCTGATTAAAAGGAAGTCTCCTACCGAAAAGAATTATAGCAAAAACTCCTGCAAAACCTCAAACTATTATTTGGCGTACCATCACAGCGCTCTTTCAGCAACTTGACCAGCCTTTCATGAAAGATTGTCAATTTGAGACAGTCATGTTTTCGAGCAAGGAGGCTTTTCATGGCTAAAGACCCCATATCCAGAACCAAGCGTGCTTTTTCCCTTACATCGATTCTCTTGCTGGCTGCAATACTTTTTTTCCCTCACCAGGCCAATGGCGTCAACCAGCGGCTTGAGGTCGAAAAGAGCCTGCCCTGGACAGTCCAGGTCATGTTTGGAATCCGCGGCCCCAAACCCCTGATCTGGGATGGAAAGGCAGAAGTGAGTAAAGGGCGGATCGAAGGAATCAAGGCCATCAATTTTACCGAACAGGATAGTCTCAAGGCTGATGAGAAGCGGTGGAAGTGCAGCATTGACCGGCTTCGCGGCAGTGAAATCGCAGATGACCTGGGAAAAATATCACCACGGGAATACCTGGAGGAGCGCGTGGCCAAGGGGATTATCCTCGATCTGAACACGGCACCCACCGACAGGGTGTCCATAACTACCGAGGGCGGTGTTTTTTCCTTCACCCTGGCTGACTTGAAATTCGGGAGCCCCCTGGAGAAGCTGGATGGAAATATCAAACTCCAATTGCTTCCGCGCTCATTTATCTTCGGCTCCAAAGGACAGATGAATAACTATCCAGCCATAGCCAAGGACAGCATGGAAAATGTCTGGGCCATCTGGACCAGCTATACAGGGGGCAAGGAGCGGCTGGTGATGCGTAAGTACGATGGCCAGCGCTGGGGTGATGAGATGGTGGTGGCAGACGCAGGCTGCTATCTGCAGCCCTCTCTGACTGGAGACAATGAAGGCGGTTTATGGGTTTGCTGGCCTGGCCGCGTTAATGACAACTGGGACATCTACCTGCGGTATTATAAAGATGGCAAATGGTCCCAGACGAGCCGCCTTACCGAGCACCCGGCTCCGGATACCGATCAGCAGATTTTTGTGGATGCAAGTAACCGCCTGTGGGTCTGCTGGCAGAGCTTTCAGTTCGGGAATGCCGACATTTTCATGAAATACCGGGACCAGGGGCAGTGGTCTCCGATCATCCGGGTTACCGATTATCCGGGGAACGACTGGCAGCCGGCCATTACCGTGGACAGGGTGGGGAATGCCTACCTGGCCTGGGATACCTACCGGAACAAAAAACATCTTATTCTTCTTCGTAAATTTACCAGTGAACGCCTGTGGCCGGAGGTTGAAGTGGAGTCCACGAATAATTACGTGGCTCATGCCAGTCTGGCCTGCGATGAGCACGGCAGGGTGTGGATTGCCTGGGATATTTCGGGTGACAACTGGGGGTTTGGCGAGGATGAAGAGAACCGGACCATTTCACTGAACAAATTTGAAGCTGTCGAGACGCAGATCAACTATGACAAAACGCCGATGGAGGGAAGACGCGGCCGGTACAATTCCCGAAAACTCGGCCTGGTGTGTTATTCCGGAGAAAAATTTTACCAGACCTACGAGGATTTCTACGCCAGACTTCCCGAAACCATGAAGATGTATTCTGACCTGCCGCAACTGAAGATCGACTCCAGCGGACGGCTGTGGTGCTTTTTTCACCACTATATCGGGAAGATTCCCTTCTACATTCACGATAAGCTCATGGAGGTGTGGAAGGTTTACGGAGTCTTTTACGACGGGCATTTGTGGTCATCTCCAATCGAGTTCTCGCAGACAACCTGGCGGAATATCTTTGCTTCGTCAGTGTGTGTCGGCCAGCAAAAAGGGGATGTCTGGATCGCGTATTCCGGAGACAACCGCCAGAGCGAATCCCGCGATCTCGATCCTGCAAGCATCTGTGTGGCTACCCTGACCATGGACAAGATATCGCCCCATAATATGGACCTCTTGCCCTGTGCTAATCAGCCCAGGGTCATTGATCAGGCATCGTATACCGAGTTTACGCCGGTGCCCAAAAAGCGCTATGAGTCCACGCTGGGCCTTGAGAAGTATCAACTGTTCTGGGGAACCCTCCATGAGCAGCATGATGTCCGGGGCCGGATGGCCATGGATGGCTTCGTGGTCGATGCCTTCAAGTATGCCCTGGATGACCAGCAGTATGACTTTTTAGGGATTTCGGATTATGCCTTCCGTCACAAGGGCTGGATCAACTCTGATAATTATCCCCTCTGGGAAGCCAACAAGGCTACTTCCCGCTATTCCAATGGGAAAGACTTTCTCTCTTTCTATGTGCCGGCAATAAGCCCCTATAAACGGGCCCCCGGACATTCTCTGCAAAAGAAACCCATTCCGAAGGGAATGCCGGTCATTACCGCCGTCTATGCCAAGGATTTTACGGACAAGTCCTTTAACGAGGCCCTTGAGAAAAAACGAAACTACGTGGCTACGGACTGGATTGTTCTCGACTTCACGGTTGAAGGCCACCCCATGGGCGATAAATTCCCCAGCCGCAACCGCTATCCCCGGATGCTGGCCAAAATTCTCGGCACCGATGATATTATCCAGGTGGACATTGTCCGGAATGCCAAGTGCATTTACAGCTCGACGAACATTAAAGGAAAAAACGCTGATATCACCTTTGTGGACATGGACCTGCCGATGGACAAAAAGGATGATTACCACTACTTTATCCAGGTGACACAAAAGAACGGGGCCATGGCCTGGACCCCGCCGATCTGTTACCATTTTATACCGTAACGACTCGGGTTGATAGAAGGGAAAAACCTGCATGAACAATAGCCTGAAAGACCGGAGAAACCTGAAGGACCGCTTGAATTACCGAGACTTTTTTACCAGGAGAAAGCAGCATATCCTGATTCTGGGTGCCGGAATCGTCTGCGGTGTTCTTTCTCTCTGGGTGTTAAACAACTATGTTCTGGACCGGCCCTCTTTTTGTATCACCTGCCATATGATCAAAAGCGCCAATGATACCTGGCAGAAAGCCAAGCACAAGCCGGAATACACCAAAAACAGTTGTAATGCCTGTCACGTCGAACCCGGTCTGACCGGCTCGATCAAAGCATCCATCTACGGTCTGGAAAATGTCTATGTCTTTTTATTCGGCCCCGGAGAGGATGACATTAAAGCCTCAAGGCCTGTCTACTGCACCCAGAAAGGATGCCATGATCGGATGGAAAAATCCATGCTCGGAAAGAATATCCGGGTGAATCACGGCATGCACATGAAGCAGGGCTATGCCTGTGTCATCTGCCATGATCGGGTGGCCCATGAAGAATTTGCCATGGTCAGTAATCTGTCCATGATGAAGGATTTCTGCTTTGCCTGCCACAATGACGAGGTAGCGCCCCGCAAGGATTGCAGTGTCTGCCATGTCTATCAGGACCGGATGATGAAAGGGACCGAGACGCCGGATAATCTGGTGGGGATTATCTCACCGCACGTGCAGCCGGATGAAGTCACCTGCCAGAACTGCCACGTTGACCTTGAGGAATCACCCCAAAAAAGCTGCATCAACTGTCACGATGAGACTGTCCTTCCCCAATACCGGCAGGATAAAGCGGATTTCAACCAGCGGCTTGCAAAAGTCAAAGCCCAGATTGACGAGATCCAGGACCTGCTGGCGAAAATCAAAAAGGCGGAGCCTGAAAAGTGGGCGGGATCAGGGAATCTGGGGAGCTCAGCAGGGAATACCGGCAGTTCCGGTGGGAACCCAGGGAGCTCAGGGGAGAATCCAGGGAATGCTGGGGGGAATATAGGAAACCCTGGCCAGAACGCACAAAGCTCAGCAGAATCAGGAGGGCCGGATCCTGCCTGGAACCAAACCCTTTCTCTCCTCCAGACGGTCCAGAAAAACTACACGTATCTTATCCAGGATAACAGCCAGGGTGCTCATAACAGAAAGCTGGCAGCGGCGATTTTATCCAAACTGGAAGATGATGTCCAAAGGGTGCGCTACTTCATGTATGGCTACCAGAGATTATGATCATGAGCAGAACATGAAGGGTGGGGCTTCTTTTTTGCCCCACCTGTTCCTTTTTCTCCTGTGTGCGCACATAACGATGAAAGACATCAACCGCTCGTGTTACTTCATCCTCAGCACGGACACGTTCACCCATGGTGAGGGCAGATCATATCTGAGTTGCGTAAGCTTATCGCCTTCAAACTCTCTGCTGATGGCCGTCTTTCCGGAGGGAGAGCTGCAAGGCTGGCCGGAATGAGCAGAATTCACTTCCTCATGGAAGCCGGGGCACAGACGATCATCCCAAAAGCATAAAAAGAGCATAGATTCACCCGCCCAATTGGTTTCGCTCACCGCACTATTAATCAACAAGTTTCCAGCCAAATCTTTCGCTGTGATTACTGACGAGCAATCAAAGATTGATTTTACGACACTATTTTGGTTATACTGGTACCTCAGATAAGCTATTGTGGAGATAAGCTGCATGAAGGCAATCGTAAGCTATATGGAGATAAGCTATCATGAAAGTCGCAATTACGGGACTTAAAGGGAGTGGTAAGACAACCATTTTTAATTCATTGACCGGGCTGGCTGCCAAAACGGGGGGATACTCCTCGGAGCAGGACATTAACCTGGGGCTGATCAAGATCCCGGATGAGCGGCTTGATGTTCTGACCCGCGTGTTCGAGCCGAAAAAAACCACGCATGCGGAAATCACCTTTGCGGACATTGCCATGCCTGCGGAAGAGAAGTTTTCGGCCAAAATACTAGAGAAACTTAAAACTATGGAGGCGATAGTCCTGGTCATCAAGGGATTTGATGACGGGAAGGGCGATTTTCACCCGCTGGAAGACCTGGCTTCTGTGGAGAGCGAGCTGCTTTTTTCCGATTTTGCCATTGCCGACAAGTCGCTTGCCGCTTTCCGAAAAGAGCGCAAGGATCAGAAGCTGATTCAGACCGTGGAGAAGGTTCATGCCTGCCTGGACGGGGAAAAGCCGCTGCGCCTCCTCGATCTGGACGAGGCCGAGCTCAAACAGCTTGCCGGGTTTGCCTTCCTGAGTATCAGGCCGACCCTGGCAGTGGTAAATATCCCGGAATCCGGGTTCGATCCCGGTCTTTATGCCTCCATCCAGGAATATTGCCAGACTCATGGGCTTCGGGTCATGCAGATCATCGGCTCCCTGGAGGAGGAAATCAGCCGGTTGCCTGCTGGCGAGCAGATAGATTTTCTGCGGGAGATGGGGCTTGAGGAGTCGGCCAGGGATAAATTCATCCGGGAAAGCTACGCCATGATGAACCTGATCTGTTTCCTGACCGTGGGCAAAGATGAGGTCCGCTCCTGGACCATCCGCCGGGGCACACCGGCAGTGAAAGCAGCCGGCAAGATTCATTCCGATATCGAGCGGGGCTTTATCCGGGCCGAAGTGGTTTCGTATGAAGATTTTATTAATTGCCAGAGTAGCATGGCCGAGGTTAAAAAAAGGGGGCTCATGCGGCTGGAAGGGAAAGATTACGAAGTGAAAGACGGCGATATCATTAACTTTCGGTTCAATGTATAGATGTCTTCTATCCACTTTATTTCTGTTGACTTAAGTGAGGGGTATCATGACACGTTCTTTTCAAACCAGGGGTATGATCAAAGACAGAACCAAAAATAGAACCAAAGATACAATCTTCGGCATGATCAGCGGCATGATTAAAACCAGGGTATTGCTCATTGGTCTTCTCGGTGTATTTATCCCGATATCCGGATGCCTGCGGACTGGCAGCGGTTTGTCCCGACAGGCAAAAGCCCCCCAATTCAATATCGTGCTGATCAGCATCGATACGCTGCGGGCTGATCACCTGGGGTGCTATGGCTATAAGGGCACCCAGACGCCGGTCATTGACCAGTTGGCCAGGGAAGGTGCTCTTTTCTCTCATTGCCTTACGCCTTCTCCGGTCACCATGCCTGCTCACCTGTCCATGATGACCGGTCTTTATCCTCTTTCCCATGGGGTGCGCAATAATGGAACTTTCGTGGCCGCTCCGGAGCTTGTGACCCTGGCCGAGGTGCTCAAGGATCAGGGGTATCAGACCGCCGCTTTTGTGGGCTCCTTTGTCCTGGACCGCCGGTTTGGCCTGGATCAGGGCTTTGATGTCTTTGATGATTACATGAACAAGGACCAGGAGCTGACGCTCCTTCTCTACAATGAGCGAAAAGCCGAGAATGTAGTCTCCGAGGCTGAAAAGTGGCTGAAGGCCAATGGCAGCAATAAGCCCTTTTTCCTCTGGCTGCACTGCTTTGATCCGCATGCTCCCTATGAGCCTCCGAAGCCCTTTGCCGATATATATAAGACTAATCTTTACGACGGTGAAATCGCCTATACCGATCAGACGCTGGGGAGGCTGGTGGTCTCGCTGAAGGAGATGAATCTCTGGGATCAGACCCTGCTTGTCCTCACTGCCGATCATGGAGAAGGGCTGGGAGATCATGGCGAAAAAACCCACGCTATCTTTATCTATGATTCTACTCTGCATGTGCCCCTGATTATCCGCTATCCAAAACTCCTCCCCCAGAACGTGGAAATTTCCCAGGAAGTAACGCTCCTTGACATTTTCCCGACAGTCCTGGAGCTTGCGGGAGTGGAAAAGGAAATGGATATTCACGGGAAAAGCCTGGTGGGACTGCTGAAGAACGGCAAGGAGGATAAGCCGATACGGCAGGAGTTTTTCTGCGAGACCTATTATCCTCTTTATAATCACGGATGGAGCCCGCTTGAAGGCATCAGGACCAGCGAGTGGGTTTATATCCGGGCACCGAAACCGGAGCTTTATCATATGATCGAGGACCGGGGGCAATTGAAAAACCTTTATACCACCCAACAGCAGGTGGCTGACAATCTGGACAGGCAGATGGAGGCGTTAAAAGCCAGGATCGCCCGCGTCAAGAGCCAGCAGTCGAAGAAAGTGGCTATGGATCAGGAAACAGCCCAGCGTCTGCGGAGCCTGGGGTATGTGGCCACCGTGCATGAGGCGTCGGGAAAAGAGCTTGCAACCACTTACCCTGACCCCAAGGACATGATCAATACCCTTGATTTTCTCAATATGGGTACCTATTATTTTGGCAAGGGAGAAACCGAAAAGGCCATCGAGCAGTTTCTGTCGGTGTTAAAAGTCAATCCCAACGATGTATTTACTCATTTCGTCCTTGGTTACATCTACGATCAGACCGGAAAAACGGACCTGGCCATAAGGGAATTTGAGGAAACCCTGCGCCTCGATCCCCGCTATGTAAGCGCCTACAATGACCTTGGCACGGTGTATAACCGGCTCGGCCAGTATGATAAGGCCCTGGAGCAGTTCCGCAAGGCGCTGGAGGTAAATCCGGAATACGCCGAGTCGGTCGAGAACATGGGGGTGGTCTACTTTGCCCTCAAAGACTATGACCAGGCACTGAAATATTTCGAGCAGTCATTGCAGATGAATCCGAAAAGTCATAAGGCTTACAATAATATCGGCAGTGTTTATCTGGCCTGGGGAGATTATCAGAAAGCCAGGGAATATCTTGAAAAATCCCACCAGATGGACCCCACCTATATCGATGCTTATAATAACCTCGGCAGTGTACTGATCAGCCTGGGTGAGTTTGACAAGGCCATCGAGAAGTTCCAGGGCCTGCTGAAGCTGAATCCGCAGCACCTCGAAGGCAGGGTCAATCTGGCCTCCGCTTATATCGGCAGGGGAAAGTATGATGAGGCGCTCAGGGAGCTGGAAATAGCCCAAAAGATCAACCCGAACATGCCAAAGATTTATAACTGCCTGGGGACCCTGTATGTGCGAAGCGAAAAGTTCGCCGAGGCTATTCCGCAATTTGAAAAGACCCTCTCTCTCGATCCCAATTCGTTCGAAGCCCACTATAACCTTGGTATTGCCTATTTCCGTCTGGGACAGTTGGATATGGCCGTGAAGGAATACCAGGAAGCTCTGCGTCTCAGCCCATCCAATGCTCCCTGCCATGTCAACCTGGGCATAGCCTACTTTAATCTGCAGAAGGTTGATGAATGCATAGCCGAGTACCAGAAAGCCATCCAGCTCGATCCCCGGAACATCGAGGCAACCATCAACCTGGGAGTTGCCTATTATACTCAGGGAAAATACGATCTGGCCCTGGAGAATTACCTCAAGGCGGAAAAGCTGAGCCCCAACAACCTCCAGGTGCATGTGAACCTCGGCATGACCTATTTTGCTCAGGGATTATTGGACCAGGCTGAGCAGGAATATAAGAAGGGCCTGGAAATTGCGCCCACCTGCCTGGAAGCGCTGGTCAATCTGGCTATCCTCTATGCGAACCTGGGCAAATACGATCAGGCCATCAGCTATTATCTGGAGGCAGTAAAACACTATCCCCAGAGCCACCTGGGCCATTACGGGCTGGGCTATTGCTATTTCCTGAAGGGAGAGATGGACAAGGCTATCGAATCCCTGCAGAAGGTGATTCAATTACAGCCAGGCTATCCTGACGCGCAGATGCTCCTCGATAAGGCATTAGAGGCCAGGGGCAAGAAGTAGGGGGAGTGGGAAGTGATGAGTGGTCGGTGGCCAGTGGCCAGTGGCCAGTGGTCAGTAAAAACTGTCAGCTTTCAGATATTCCTGAAGATGAGTCAGAAGTCAGGGGCGGCTCCTCGTGCCGCCTTGAGGAGCCAGGAGAAACATGAGGATGAGCATAACGGCCAAAAGCAGGAAATCGATATCCATCACCTTGTGCTGGATACTCATCGGCCTTTCGTCAGGCTGCGCCCGTCGAATCCGGCCGCTGAATATCGCCGCGGCGCGCGGAACAGTTGACCGCAGGCCCCATGTACTCCTGATCACCATCGACACGCTCAGGGCCGATCATCTGGGATGTTACGGATACTCCGGCGTGCAAACCCCGAATATCGATAATCTTGCCCGGACCGGAGTGCGGTTCACCCATGCCTATACCCCGGTGCCGATCACTCTTCCTTCTCACACCACCATCATGACCGGCCAGTACCCGGTACAGACCGGAGTGAGGGACAATGGCACTTTCCGGGTATCCGGGGACAGCACCACCCTGGCTGAAGTATTCAGGCAGCAGGGCTACCGGACCGCTGCCTTTACCAGCGCCTATGTCCTTGACTCCCGGTATGGGCTTGACCAGGGCTTTGAAGTGTATGACGATACCCTGGATTCAAAGGGACATATGACCTTCCTCGACAGCGAACGCAGGGCAGAGCAGGTGACCGGCTCTGCCCTGTCCTGGATCAGCAGAATGGCTGCTGCATCGCCATTCTTTGTCTGGGTCCATTATTTCGATCCCCATGCCAGCTATCACCCTCCCAGCCCGTTTGCCGAGCAGTATGCCGGGCATCTCTACGATGGAGAAATCGCCTATACTGATCACTGGATCGGGGTCCTTCTGGACCATCTGAAAAGCCTTGGCCTGCTCGATAATACCCTGGTGGTCCTGACCTCCGACCACGGAGAAGGACTCGGCGAGCATAACGAAAAGACCCATGCTATCTTTATCTACGACACTACCCTGCATGTCCCCCTGATTATGCGCTATCCGAAGAGGATTCCTTCCAATCGGAGCATTGCAGGGCTTGTCAGAACCCTGGACATTATGCCTACTATTCTGTCCCTGGCGGATATCCCCGCACTCCCATCCTGTGCAGGGATCGACCTGACCAAAGTCATCCGGGGCGAAGAAAATACTCCTGAGCTTTCGCTCTACTGCGAGACACTCTATCCCAGGATCAACCATGGATGGAGCCCCCTGGAAGGAATCAGAACCGGAGAGTGGAAATATATCCTGGCACCAAAACCGGAGCTTTATAATCTGGCCGAAGACCCGGCAGAGGTGAATAACCTCTGGGCTGAGCAGGCCGGGAAAGATTCCTCCCTTCCCTGGCCGATGCGTCTCGATGAATTGAGAAAACAGCTCGGCAGCCGCAAGTCTCCCCAGGGCACACACCTGGCACTGGATCAGGAGGCACGGGAAAGGCTTCGAAGCCTCGGGTATGTATGGACCAGGAGCCAGGAGTTAGAAGAAAGTAGTCAGCACCCCTCTCCTCCCCTGCCCGATCCCAAGGATATGGTTCAGGTGCAGGGGGAGATCGACCAGGCGGCATTCTGGATGAACGATGGGAAATATGAGCAGGCCAGAGAGATACTGGTGCGGATTGCCGGGGAAAATCCCGATGACCTGTTTGTGCGGTTTCTTCTCGGCCAGGTTTATATTTCTCTCAGGGAGTGGGATCATGCCAGAGAAGAACTCCTCCAGGTTATCGCCAAAAGTCCGGCGGATGCCGGTGGTGACTCATCGGCATCCGCCGGATATGCGGATGCACGGGTTTATCTTGGCATTGTCTATCTGGAGCAGGGTGAATATGAGAAAGCTGTCAGGGAACTTACGGAGAGTCTGCAATCAGATGCCGATCAATATCAGGTGTCCTATAACCTTGGCCTTGCCTATACCCGGCTTGGCCGGTTGGATCAGGCCCTGAGCTATCTCGACCAGGCCCTTTCCCTGAAGCCGGATCAGCCCGATATCCAGAATAACCGGGGAGTCATCCTGGCGCGGCAGGGCAGAATCAGGGAAGCGATCGAGGCTTACAGCCAGGCCGTCCGGATGGATGAAAAAAATCCCAGGCCCTACCAGAACCTGGCCGCTCTTTACCAGCAGGAAGGGGACCGGGCAAGGGCCAGGGATGTGCTGAATCAGGCACTCCTTCATAACCCCGATAATGCAGACCTGTACAACTACCAGGCATATCTGGCTATTCAGGCGGGAGAGGACGAGGAGGCATGGTCACTGCTGGACCGCGGGCTGGCTATAGCTTCCGGGCATGCGGCTCTCCATAATAACCGTGCTGTTCTCTACCTCAAACAGCAGCAGTACGGGCAGGCCCGGCTTGAGCTTGAGCAGGCCATCCAGAGTGACCCGAATTATATGGAGGCCCGCTACAACCTGGGCCGGGTTTTCGAGCAGGACTGGGAGAGGACCAAAGATCCCGGCCTGGCCCGCAAGGCACTGGATTGCTATGAGCAGATCACCCGGACTGACCCGAACCACACTCAGGCCCACCTGCAATTGGCTGGCCTGCGATGCCGTCTGGGGGAAACCGACGAGGCCATCAGCATCTACCGCACGCTCCTCGATCAGGACCCCAACAATATCAAGGTCAGGCTGAACCTGGGAATTGCCTATGGCCAGGGGGGGAGAATCGATGAGGCCATTGGCGAATACCGGCGCATCCTCCAGCTTGACCCCAGGAATGCTGAAAGCTGCTTTAACCTGGGCGTGGCCTATACGCAAAAAGGGGATTTCGCCAAGGCCACAGATGCCTGCCAGCAAGCCGTCCGACTGCGGCCCGACTACCCTGAGGCATCGTTGAACCTGGGCGTTCTCTACTGGCGGCAGGGACTGATAGACTCGGCCCGCAAAGAGTGGGAAAAAGT
This sequence comes from bacterium, assembly GCA_040755755.1. NCBI lineage: Bacteria > bacterium. Next base: position 194,860 of record JBFLZW010000001.1, read on the forward strand.
CCTGCACTATGATCCCCACAATGCCAAAGCCCATTGCAATCTGGGTAACCTCGCCCTCAGCCAGCAGGATTTCACCAAAGCCGGGGAGGAATACCGGCAGGCTCTGCAAACCGACCCGGACAGTGTCGAGGCCCACTTCGGCCTCGGAGCCGCCTGCATCAACCTGGGGAAAGAAGCGGATGCAGTCAGGGAATGGCAGGAAACCGTGCGCCTTGCTCCGGACAACATCCAGGCACGGATGAATCTTGCTGTGGCCTACATCAACCGGAAAAACCTCGATCTTGCCCGCACCATGCTGTCTCAGATCCTGCAATTGGATCCTGGCCTAGCCGCAGCCCATCAGCTTCTGGAAAAAATCACCGAACTTGAGAAAGACGGCAACAGCCGGTTATGACTCCATCTTTTCCATCTCTTTCTGGCAATCGATGCAGTACCGGACAAAGGGAAGAGCCTCAAGTCTTTTTTCCGGTATAAAATGGCCACACCTTTGGCAGGATCCATATTCCCCCCTGGTCAGCCTGAGCATGGCATCCTCGATATTTTTTACCCTCTCATTGTAGGTTTTGGCCAGAGCCCAATCGGTCGATTTATTTTCATCCAGAAACGATAGATCCGCATCATCAACTGCCATATCTGTGATGGTAGTTCTGATATCGGACACATCCTTATTGAACAGGCGGGCAATTTCCTTTATGGCCTTTTCTTTTTCGTTAGCCAGTATCTGGAGCAATTTCTGTTCACGATCCGTTAGTTTTCTTTTGATCTGCATAATCAATTTCCCTTAAAAAATACTCCATGACTATCTTATCAATCATCCTCTCCACCCCCTTTGCCCTTCTCCTCCCCACAAAGGAAGAGAGATGGGATAAGAGAACGGTCAGGAAATTTCGAATTCCCGGATATGATTTCTTAATAAGTCGGACTAAGAGGAAATAATACACTTGCCGGACTGTGGAGAATACAGGAATTTCGAAGGAAAGATCAAGTTCGGACGGGAGAGGATCCTGGCTGTTGATTCCAGCCGTTATATTCTTGATCGGTTTTCTACCCAAGGGCCAAGCCTACACTTCTGATACTGCTTAAACCTCGTCAGGCTGAAAAAAATCCCTTATCAAAAGTGTAGACCTGACCCTTCCCCTGGCCTCTCTTGGGCCGGTTTGACCTTCGGTTCATGGCCAGGAACAAAAAATGAACATCTCATTTCAAAGCTCGAGTAATTATAAGTGGTCAGGTCTTGAAGTGCAAAGTGCCGACTCAAGACCTGACCATTATTGTTTGTCACTAAGAATAATACCAGTACTGGTACTCAGGCTTAGTGTCCTGCCGGAGCTTCTGCCGGAGCCTCCGCTGGGGCTTCTGCGGGTGCCGCTGGGGCTTCTGCTGGTGCCTCTGCGGGGGCTGGAGCTTCTGCTGGTGCCTGAGTACCCTCAGCAGGTGCCTGTGCGCCACCTTCAACTGGAGCACCGGTCACGTTCTCGTCTGGTGCGGCAGGTGTCTCAGGTTGCACAGCCTCCGGGGCTGGAGCCTCTTCGGCAGGTGCCGGAGCAACAGCTTCTTCCTTAACCTGCTCCTCCACCTTGGGCTCCTCCTCAGATTGCTTGTTTGGGAGATTGCAACCGGTGGTTCCGATCAAGATCAGGCCTGAGATTACTAAAGCCGGCCAAAATTTCCTCATAACTAATTCACCTCCTTTCTTCCTTTGCCTCGCCTCAATCCATTTATCATAAAATGCAGGCGAGTTTTTTGCAAACTTCCTGCCTGTCAGCTTTCAGCCAATATCCCGTGGTTTGCTTGACAGGTACTGAATTATTGAGATTTTCTCTTATTACCCTCTTCTATATCCTGTTTATAATCTTGTTCATCTATTTAAAAAGCAATTTCTGTACCTGATCTCAAAAATTCCTGCTTCAGGACGTGCACACCAAACAAAAGTCTTTTGCCTATGAACTAATATATGATATTATTGAAAATTTCACCACGGCCTCTTTTTTATCCAATCCCAGGTTTACCACTCAAGACAGTTCTCGATCACTCTGGTGAGCGATCTCTTGATTAAGGTCAGTTCATTTTGTGACTGCCCGTGTTCAAATTCTGATCATTACGTCGGCCCGATAAAAGTTGTTCCATCATCCCCCTCTTACCGGCCATCTACCTTCACAATATTTAACTCTAAAACTTTGGTAAATAACTAAACAGATCGGTCACTTGCAGAAAAAGGCTCGCAGTTATTCTAACTAATATAGCCAAATTAATGACAATTGTCAAATGATCATTCGATTTTAGCGCATCGGAGCCATTTTATCAAGAGAATGTGTGATAGAGAAGCTTGACCACGGATCACCGGTCCTCTTCCCTGGTGATAGTGGTTTGCGATTGGACCAGGCCGAGCAAGGTGCATAATATACCATTCTTTTGTAAAATGCGAGTAAAAAATACATAACTGCTCAGGCACAGAGGCAAAGGCAACTTTGTGCCTGAGGCATTTTAGCCCCACCCTGCTGTTGCTGGAAATTTGTGACCATGTTTCAATTTTTCTGAAAAAAAGATTGACGGCAATATCCTGGCAAGTATACGATTACAATACTGCAAACGGGCTAAAACTTTACTTTTTGTTGAGAATTCAGGAGCCAAGGAGTCAGGAGCCAGAATAAAGGCTATCTTTTCTTCTGACTTCTGACTCCTGACTTCTGACTCCCAAACTGTTATTTTAACCCTTATCGGGCAAAACTCATGAGTAAGAGAAGACACGGTAAAAACAGGGCAGGATCAAAGAGCCAACCTCTTGCCGGCGAGAAAATTCCCACCCTATTTACTCCAAAATACCGGGACGGGATTTCCGGGGAAGAAAGGCAGCTCTTCCTGGAAGCGGTAGAATCATTAAAAGAGTATCAGGGTGATTTAATCGGCGAGAAATTCGATTCTTCTGAAACCCGGCCCCTCCTTATCAGGCCAAAAAGAAAGTCTTCCTCCCGGCAGCCAGGAAGCCAGGTAACCGCTACCCTGGACCTGCACGGCTTTGCCCGCCCGGAAGCCATAAGGCATCTCGAGCGGTTTTGCCGGCTGGCAGCCTGTCGGAGCATTCACACTCTGACGGTCATTACCGGCAGAGGCATCCATTCCCGGAGCCGGAAACCGGTCCTGAGAGAAGAAGTAATCCGCTGGCTGAATTCCGACCGGGGCCGAAAACTGGTGGAAGCCTATCGGTCAGGCTTTCCGCAGGAAGGAGGAGAAGGAGTCCTGATCCTTTACCTGCACCATCCGGTCGGTTGAGAAGGCATTCCCCAATCTGCATTTCAAACTCTCCCATTCTAATGGCATTTTTTCAAGTTCATAAATTTTTTTAGTCATTCCCCTATTTTTTTGTAGATAAATTTTTTATTCAAGCCGAATAGAATATCACACTTTTTTTAACATCAACTTTTCGATATCTGCACCTTGAGATTGTGCACCCTTAAGTTGTAACACCCGATTTAAAATTCTACCATGATAAATTTTTCTCTTTAGTTGTAATCGCCTGACCCAGGCGAAGAGCACTATCCACAAATAAAAACGATCAAATCAGCCATTCCGGTATTGAAGAAGGGAGGGAGGAGCCAGGTAACTATTAAAAAACCCGCTGCGCTTCAAAAAATCCATTTGCTTGTCTTCTATGATAGACCAGAAAGGAGCTAAAAAATATGACCAATTTTCACCGAAAGATTTGGGGAGTTTTTTTCACCGTCAGCCTGTTTTTTCTGCTTTGCTCCCGCATTTGGGCAGACACGATAACGGCAGGCCCTTTTTCTTATTTTGGCACTCCCTACTTTGCCACTTTTGCCGGAACCCTGACAATCGATGGACAGGGATCACAGGCTGGCGATATTATTGGTGTGTTTGATAACAGTGTCGGTGCATACGATGGCTGTATCGGAGCTGCAGAAATTACCCAGGATATAGCAGGAAGCTATCGCGTAGATACTTATGGAGATGATAATCCCAACGATACGGAAAAAAACGGTGCTACGGCTGGTGATACACTGACTTTTAAACTGTGGCGCCCGAGTACGAATACCCTGTATATTCTTGGCCCGGTCAACGGGAACTCTACATGGCCTGGTCAGGATATAAACACAGTGCTTAACCTTATCTCCACGGGAGTCGAGCCGGGTGATGCTCCGGTAGCCCGCTTCACCGCTTCCGCCGCCAGCGGCTGTGCCCCGTTGACCGTTCAATTCACCGATAGCTCGCTCAACAATCCCACAGGCTGGAGCTGGAATTTCGGTGATGGCTCATCCGCCAGCCAGGAGCAAAGCCCAAGCCATGTCTTCAGCCAGGTAGGTACCTATACCGTCAGCCTGACCGTAACCAGTGCCGCCGGCACAAGTACCCCCTATACCCAGACTATCCAGGCGCTTGCTCTGCCTGATGCCAATTTCAGCGTTAATACAACCAGTGGACACGGGCCGCTCGAAGTCAGTTTCACCGATCTTTCCACCAATAATCCCACCAGTTGGGAATGGAACTTCGGTGATGGCACGGCCACCAGCTCCATCCGCAATCCTGTTCATACCTACTCTCGGTCGGGGACTTATACCGTAAGCCTGAAAGTCACGAACGGATGTGGCGAGGACACTATGACCAAAGCGGATGCGGTTACCGTCACTGCTCCTGCCTCAAGTCTGCGGGCTGCATTTACCGTTGCCGCCGGCGTCCTGCTGGAGGGATGTTCCCCCCTGGAGGTATCCCTGGTGGACCAATCGACAGGCGACCCAGTCAGTTGGGAATGGAACTTTGGTGATGGTGAAATCAGCACTTCCAGAAACCCTGCTCATACCTTCACCCGCTCAGGCTACTACGACATCACCCTGAAGGTGAAAAATGCCGAGGGAGATGAGCATAGCCGGACCGAAAGGAAATGGATTCACGTTTTTTCCAAGCCCCTGGCTGATTTCCGGGCAGATAAAAATGTCGTTTGTGCAGGTGAGACCGTGAAATTTACCAATCTCTCGACCGGTGAGCCCACGATGCTGAGATGGAATTTTGGAGACAACTGGATCAGCAGCAAGGAAAATCCGGAGCATACGTATGAGAAGCCTGGTATCTACATGGTCCGCCTGATTGCAACGAATATGTGCGGATACAGCATGGAACAAAAAACGAGCTTCATCCAGGTACGGGCACCCGAGGTAGACTTCGATACCCGGCAAACCGGCAACTGCTCCCAGTTAACCATGCAGTTTACCGCCAAATCGACCCAGGGCAGCGTCAGCAACTGCCGATGGACCTTTGGCGGTGCCGGTGCCGGCGGTACCAGTAATCAACCGAACCCGACCTATGTCTATCCCAGTCCGGGAACATACACGGTCACGCTGACTGCCGATACTCCCTGCGGCCAGGCCACAAAAGAGAAGCAGGTGGTAGTCAGCGGCACACCGGTTGCCAAATTTGCTCCATCGCTCAATCCGGGCACGGTCAATCAGAGTATCAAGTTTACCGACAGCTCAACCGGCGGACCGACAGAATGGCAGTGGGATTTCGGAGATCCTGATCAGGGAACCAGCACGCAGAAAAGCCCGACCTACAAGTTCAAAACAGCAGGTGAATACCGGGTAACTCTGACGGTCAAGAATAACTGCGGAAGTGCCACCACCACCCGAAACATTATCATCGTCAATGCAGGCGACAACGTCAACCCGATTTTTACTGCGGATAGCACGGCCTGTGCCGATGCGCCGGTCAGTTTTGTCACTGCCGCTCCTTCCGGTGTCACCATCAACGAATGGCAGTGGGATTTTGGTGATGGTCTGGCAGGTACCGGAAGCAATCCCACCCATACCTATCCCTCCTCTGGAACGTATGAGGTCACGCTCACCGCTTCCGCTGCCAGCAAATCCTACAGCCTCGTAAAATCGATCGAGGTTCATGATCCACCGGCTATCAGTGCCGATGTAACCAGCGGCTGCGCACCTCTGACCGTTCAGTTCCACGATAACTCCTCTCCTGACGATACCTCCACTGCCTGGCACTGGTCTTTCGGCGACGGGAACCAGAGCACCGTGCATGACCCGGTTCACACCTATGCCCAGGAGGGGAATTATGTCGTACGGCTCACCAACGAATGCGGTGAAGCTGTCCCGGTTACCATCGAGGTCAAGAAACCCCTCAAGGCGGATTTCACGATCAGCCAGACATCCGGCCCGGCTCCCCTGGTGGTAAACTTCCAGGACAAATCAACCGGGGCGACCGATCTGACCTGGGACTTCGGGGATGGCGAGACTGGCCAATCTCCGGATGGCTCCCATATCTACAACCGTCCCGGCTCTTACAAAATCCGCCTGATTGCCGGTAACAGTGAATGTGAGAGTGAAAAAAGCCTGCGGGTCGATGTCTATACCCTGAATTCCATCCAGGGAAAGGTTCTGAATTCAGCTACCAACGCGCCGATTTCCGGTGCACGGATCAGAATTCTGGGAGAGAATCAGGATTATTGGTCAACTCCCAGCGGGGATTATACTATTTCCAGCCTTCGCCCCGGCCTCTATGCTCTCCTTGTTTCGGCGAGCGGGTATGAAGAAACTCTCATCCAGCAGATCCGGGTAAGGATGGGCAAGGATACGACCCAGAACCTTGCTCTGAACAGAAGCCTCGGTACCATTCACGGACACGTTACCGGACCCTCCGGAAGCGGACCGGTTGCCGGGGCGAAGGTGGTAGCCGTAACCCTGGATGGAGGACTACTTCCGTATATTCAGCAGGCGACTACGAATAGCGAGGGGGAATACACCCTTTACCTTGGCCGGGAAGGGAACTACAAATTGATGGTTTCAGGCGAAGGTTATCTGCCCAGGGTGGAAACCAACCAGGGTGCAGGCTACGAAATTACCGATAACGCAAATCAGCAGGTAGACATTGTCCTGGAACGAAGATCCTGGCAGCCGAAAGTGACCATCTCCTCACGGGAAACTCTCGGCACCCAGAATGACAAGCGGATGGAAATATACATCTATGCGGATCAGAATGTCTCGTCGATATCCATCGATTCGGACGACCAGGCAGGCAGTTTCAGCGCTCCGGAGCCGGTGACCGATCCCGGAAACCGCCCCTGCTATAAAGTGATCTATTCAGGCTACTCTGGAGAGAACATCGACAAGCTCGTAGCCCAGATAACCTTCAACCGGCGAGGTCAAGGTGTTGCCACGCTGCCCTGTGCTTTCACTATTCAGCCGAATGGCCTGCCTGGTCAGGGCAAGTGCCTGAAGAGCACCAGCCAGTTGATTACCCCGGCTGCCGGCGGCAGGATCAGCGGCCTTGGCTGGATAGACCTGAATGGAGACGGTGAAGAGGATTTGTGCGACAACAGCTTTGTCGATATCCCGCCTGGCTTCATTTCCGAAAGTCAGGGAGCCCCTGGTTCTGCATCCTCTCTGATAGCCAGCCTGGAACGGCGCTCGGATCCGGTATGGAGCTCGTTGTTTGCCCTCTACCGGCTTAATCTGATGGATGAGACCGGAAACAGGATTGAAAGCGAGGATATAGCGATTAAAGAGGACAATCCTCTCGTTGTTCATCTGCAATTCGATCCAACCACTTTTGGGGGAAGCCTGGGGGATCTGGTCATCAACTACCAGGATCAGACCGGATCCTGGAAGAGCGGCCTGAAAAACGTCCACCTCATCGGCAACACCCTGGTCTTTACGGCTACCGATCTGACCAGCTTTGCCCTGCTGTCGGGCAATTCTGCGCCTTCCCACCTTCTGGCTAACCAGGACATCTCCATTCCGACGCGATTGAACCTGATGTGGGATGATAATGCAGATTATGAGCTGGCTTACGAAGTCTGGCGGTGCGTCGATGAGTCGGATCCTCGAAGCGATATCCGCTACGCCCTCCTGACCACGATCAATCCTGACGCTACGCAATATACCGATGCCACCTGCCAGCTCGACAGGATGTATGCCTATAAAATACGGGCAATCACCGACCTGGGGGCCACCGATTACTCCGATTATGCCAGCATGAGAGTCGTTGAGTGCGGATCCGTGCCCGTGACTCCTGCAAATCTTCAAGTCCAGTCGGTGTCGAAAGATCAGGTGACCCTGGTATGGACCGATATGTCTTCCTGTGAGAGCGCTTTTGCTATCTACCGCCGGGATGGAGACACCGGAGAATACCGGATAATCAATACCAGACCGGAAAACAGCTATATAGACAGGGCAGTAAAACCAGGATGCAAATATTTCTACAAGGTCACGGCCAGGAGCAACCTGGGAGATTCGGGACCCTCAAATGAAGTAGTCATCACCACAGCCCGAAAGAGCAAAAAGAGCAGCGGAATGTGCTTTATTTCCAGCATCTCCTCCTCATGGTCAGCCTTTGTACAATGGATAACGGGTAAATGATAACCGTTCTCGCTCCCCTTTATTCTGATCCCTCTCTCCCACATGGGGGAGAGGGCGGCGGGGTGAGGAAGAGTGGAGATTCGAGATAAAAATGAGGATTGGAATGAATGACATAAGGACAGGAAGGTCGGCATTTTTCAACCAGGGCATGCGTGTTCTGATCATGATCATGGGAGCACTGATCATTCAGGCAGTCTGCATTTTCAACTCCTCCGGCGACTTTGTCAGCAGGGCTGAAGGGGCGGACAGCGGTTCCTGGGAAATCCAGTCTCCCCAGATGAATGCAAACTGGCTGAATGATATCTGGGCCACCTCTGACAGCAACGTCTTTGCAGTGGGCTTTGGGATGAATGGAGCAGTTATCGGGCATTACGACGGCCAATCCTGGAAAACCATGGAGGCATATCTTCTGGAAGAGCAGGCAGCGGAATTGACGGGCATATGGGGAAGTTCCGCACAGGATATCTTTGCCGTTGGCGGCACTACGGGTCAGGAGGATGGCCAGACTCTCATCTATCACTATAATGGAGCTGCCTGGTCGATAATGAATGCTCCTTTTTCCGGGTGTCTGCTCGATGTCTGGGGAAGCGGACCGGGCGATGTTTTTGCTGTCGGCATCGCGGGCCTTGTTCTCCACTGGAACGGAATATCCTGGACTGAAATGAGCCTGAGTCAGGCCATCGGTGCCGCAGACCCCCTGCCTGACCTCCAGAGCGTCTGGGGGAATGGGCCTGATAACGTATTTGCCGTTGGCATTTATTTGGACGCCGGCACCCAGCAGCCGGTATCTACCATCCTGCATTACCAGAACGGCCACTGGACCCTGATGCTGGAAATACCTTCAGTCTGCCTCTACGATATCTGGGGAGCACCGGGAGGAGATATCTGGGCTGCAGGCGATCGCATTTTCCGGTACCGCAACAGTGTCTGGCAGGATGTAACACCAGATGATCTTCAGGAATTTTGCCTGAATAAGATTGCCGGAAGGTCCGCCAGTGACTTCATAGCTGTGGGAATAGCTGACCTGGCCGGAGAGAAAGGAGTCATACTCCGTTGCGACGGCCAGACCTGGAGACATGCCGAAGGCCTGGTCGCACCCGGCTACCTCTGTTCAGCCTGGGTCGGTCAGGATGGCAAAATCCTGGTGGTCGGCGGAAACTTCCTGTACGATTACCCCAGCCTGGGAATTGTCCTGGCCTACGACGGGACTTCCTGGTCCAGCCAATCGGCACGGGCATATGAGGGAACCTGCCTTCAGGTCTGGGCTGCCAACAGCCAGAACGCCTTTGTAGTAGGTGGACATCCATCCCCGATGACCGAGGAAATGGCCAGGGTTTTTATTGCCCGCTATGACGGTCACACCTGGACTCCCCTTGACGTGCCGGAACAAGGCGTTCTCTTCGATATCTGGGGCAGCGCCGGCCAGGAATTGTTCGCGGTAGGGGGGAACTGGTGGAAAGACGATAATGACCAGACAATTACCGAATCCCTGATCCTGCACAGCACGAATGGCACTGACTGGACCAGAATGCCGGATTCTCCGGGGATCGAAGATATCCTTGAAGGTGTCTGGGGCTCTTCCTCAAGTGATGTTTATGCAGTCGGAAACAGCATCTACCACTATAATGGATCGGGATGGTCGAAAATGAGCTCGCCCCCCGCCGGAAGACTCCGGGGAATCTGGGGATGCGATTCCCTCAATGTATTTGCTGTCGGAGACTGGTCGGAAATCGGGGGACAACGGGCAACCATTTTACGCTATAATGGCCAGACGTGGTCAGCCATGAGCCATAATATCCAGGATAACCTGTTCAGGGTCTGGTGCAGCTCACCCTCCCATGTTTTTGCTGTCGGAGAAAACCATATCTATCATTATAACGGCACAGGCTGGTCCACCATGGATTGTCCGGCTGTCAGCGGATATTATGACATCTGGGGAACATCGGCAAATGATGTCTATGCCACCTACGATGTAGCTACCGAAAGACAGTCAGCCAATGGTTCAACCGGTGTTTATTATCAGTGCGGAATACTTCATTATAATGGACAATCCTGGCAGGACGAAGGTTTTCTCCCCGCCTGCGGACCCCTTTTCGGGATCGGAGGAACTTCCGCCCGGAACCTCTTTGTAGCCGGTGAGCTGGGAACCATCCTCCACCGGGAAACCCAGGGGCCGGCCAGCATGCAGAAGATCCCCTTGCGGCAGGGATGGAATCTGATCAGCTTTCAGGTCAATGTCTGTATGCACAGCCAGCAGCAGCCACCTTCGGATATATTCTTCCCGCCGGGAATTGAATTTCGCCGCACGGGTGATCTGTGCACCTGGCTTTCAGACAGGACCAACTCTCCGATCCGGGATGCGGCCGATCCGACCCAGGCAGGCGACTGGCAGCGGATTACCTCTTTCGATAATAGAGCGCACCTTTTGGATAAAAGTGCGCCAGCCATTTTCAATAACCTGACGTATATCTCGGCAGGGTATGGTTATTGGATCAAAATGAACAAACCGGGATACCTCGTCCTGACCGGCACTCCGCTTCCCTCATCTGCATCCCTGCCTCTTCAGAAGGGATGGAACCTGGTGGGAGCCGTTTCTCCCGATTCCTGTTACTACCAGGGGGCGGTGCCTCCCTGCCCCCTGCAGGAAACACCATCGGTAAACTTTATCCCGGTAGCCGGTCCGGTCATTCCGGAGCTTTTCTCTTCAATTACCGGAAAATATCTCCGGGTAACCAGTTTTGACTGTAAGGGGGGCAAGGTCTATGATCCCTATGCAGATCCCATTTTCTGCAACCTGAAATATTTTGCTCCAGGATGCGGCTACTGGATAAAAATGTCCGAAGAGGCGTATCTTACTCTTCCCTGACCTTGCTCTTGATACTCGTGGGGGGATTTTGGGGATGGCGCATCATGCCTTCCCCAGAATCCCCGCTTTCTTTTCGAAGCTATCCCTGATTCTGCCGGTTCCTTCATTCAGCAAGCTGTCAAATACTCAATCGATGTACTAAATTTACGTGAATCTTGACGATTACATTCATAGTCACTTATATGGGATAAATGGCATACATCTGATGGCACGCATGTATTTAAGGATAGAAGAATGATCTCCCGCAGAGGCGCAGAGGCGCAGAGAATGACCGAAAATAATATCCTCTGCGTCTCAGCGTCTCTGCGGGAGAAATACAACACTCCCGTGTCGTCTTCCCATAAGAGCGATCATAGTATTGCCATATCCTGAAATATGAGGGTATGGTCTTTAATCTTGATCTTGTTGGCTGAATTTTTCGGAGGATACCGATGGATACGCAAAATCTCAGGAAAAAAAGAATGACCCTTGCTTTTAACGGAGATCTCCAGCTCATTCCCAGGCTTGCCGCTTACCGGGATGTAGAAAGCATCTTCGGCAAATTGACTCAGGATATACTGGGAGGGGGCCGGGCATCAATGTATCTGGCCAATATCGACTTTGGCCGCATCAAGGAAACCATTACCGAAGCCCATCGTCATGGGATCAAATTTATTTACCTCTTAAACTCCATCTGCCAGTCTAACAGGGAGCTCACCCGGGATTACAATACGAGGCTTACCCGGTTCATGGAGAAGATTGTCAATGCCGGTACGGATGAAGTCGTCGTTGCCGCTCCCTATATGTTGAGGCTGACCAAGGAAAACTTCCCCCATGTCAAGGTCATCATATCGACCTTCTGTCTGATCAATGCCGTAAGCAAGGCCAGAAAATGGGAGGACCTTGGGGCAGACCGGATCATGCTGGGCTCTGACATCAACCGGAATTTTCGCGTCATTCGCAAGATCCGGCAGGCGGTCAAATGTGAGATCGAGATCTTCGCCAATAACGTCTGTCAGAGATACTGCCCCTACAGCGTGCCCCATGTATGTTCCATGGCCCACTCATCATCTTCGGAGGACAAGAGCAAGGGATTCGTCATGGACTATCACTCGTGCTTATGTGCCCGGACCCGCCTGACAAACCCGGCGGAGTTCATTTCCATGGGCTTCATCCGACCCGAAGATATCCAAACCTACATCGATTTAGGGATCGATGTCTTCAAAGTGGCAGGACGCACCAGGTCATCTGACTGGCTTTTACGAACTGTCAAGGCTTATTCCGAGGAGAAGTTCGACGGAAATCTGGCCGACCTGATCGTTTATCCCTATATCATGAGTAAGGATGAGGGCCTTCTGGCAAATGCCGAACAATGGATTTTGCGGCCCCGGCATGTCAACTTACGGGTTCTCTCCATATTCCGCCAAATGGAGAAAAGGAACGGAATAGTCTACATTGACAATCGCAAGCTTGACGGCTTTCTCGATTACTTCAAAAACCACGACTGTGAGGGCTCGATTTGCGATGTTGACTGCAAATATTGCAGCACAGTGGCCAAAAAAGCGATCACCTTCGATCAGGAGAAATTAGCCCGGCATATCGAGGATCTGGAAACGCTGATTCGAATGTTCGAAGATCGAAGCGCTTTCAGGAAAAATCCATTGGGTGTGCAGATCGGGGCCAGTATCTGGCGGCTGCTGGCACCAAGGAAGACCAACTTTCGGCAGCACGGCCCCAAAGAGGAGATGTCTGACCGGTTGTTAAAAGTTCTTTTCAATGATACAATGGACCGCAGGGAAAGTCAGAATAAGGAGAGCTTAAATCCCTAACAGAGAATTGCCTATATTGCCCTTATCCCGGATACCCCAGGGTGAACCGATATCCTTTTCTTTTGTGGCTGGTTATTGCTATTATGTTGTTCGATCTTCAGGGGAGTGTCACTCGCTCTGCGATGAGCCCCTCTGCCCCTGCGTCCTTTCCTTTTCAGCTCGTGGATGCCACCGGAGAGTCGGTCTCCTTCCCCGCCTGCCCTGCAAGGATTATCTCTCTGGCCCCTTCAATCACCGAATGCCTGTTCAGCCTGGGCCTGGATAAAGAAATCATTGGAGTAACCACCTACTGCGATTATCCGAAAGAAGCCGGAAAAAAGGAGAAGGTCGGCAGCCTGCTCATCCTGGACACGGAAAAAATCCTTTCACTGACACCCGACCTGATTCTGGCCATTAAGGAGGGAAACCAGGCAGCACAGGTCTTTCGGCTGCGCAAACTTGGCCTTCGGGTATTTGTCCTGAACCAGGCCAAAGAGCTGGGGCACGTCTATCGGGATATCGGGCTCCTGGGCTGCCTGAGCGGCCGGAAGACACAGGCTCAAGAGGTGATCAGGAATATGCGGATCAAAGTACGCGAGGTGGAGCAGGCCCTTTCATCCGTCAGAAAGAGGCCGCTCTGCTTCTGGCAACTGGGTATCAACCCCCTGATAACAGCCGGGAAGAATACCCTGGCCCATGACCTGATCCGCTTGGCTGGAGGGGAAAATCTGGCTGGCGGCCAGCAGGGGTACATCCACTACAGCCTGGATGAAGTGATTGCCAGAAACCCTGAGATAATCCTGATGATCGGCATGGGGGAAGCCCTCCAGGGATACCAGGCTCTGTGGGAGAAGTTTCCTCAGCTTGCGGCCAGAAAAAATGGAAAAATTCTGGCTCTCAATCCCGATCTGGTCAACCGGGCATCCCCCCGCATCGCCGAAGGCTTAAAGAGCCTGGCAGAGGCTTTGCACCCGCAGGCCTTTGTTTCGCCGGGACGATAGAACTGCCTGGGTTCAAGGACTTTTAAGGAAGTCCTCCCTTCCTCATTTACACTCAATATGAAGCTCTTTATCCTGTCGGATCTGAGGAGTGTAGCGCACGGCCCGCATGATATCCTGAAACCTCCATATCTCCTCATAGCCCAGGACAGCCACGTAATCACCACCCTGCTGGTAAGGATCCCAAAAGTAAACCGAGTAAGTACCCGGTTCCTTCAGCATCTGATCAAACTTCGGTCCCTCATAATAGCTCTTTCCCCCAAAAGGCTCATAAAAGCTCGTCCGCTCCTGTCCGGGCTCCAGGTTCTTGACCACAATCGCTCCCTGCCCCTGGGGGAGAGCAAAAGGCAGGCTATCATACTCCGGCTCCGGCAATCCGGGGCCAACGACGGCAAACCAGGGCAGAAAATTCTCGTAACCGGAACACTCCGGCACCAGAGATTGGACAAAGACCCTGCTCGGTTCAGGGAGGTTGAAAGTATAGACATCGACATCATCTGAAAAACCGTTTTCGAATTCCAGCCAGGCATAGACCGCGATTGACTGCTCGATTGATCCCGCTACCCGGAAGGGCTGTTCTTCTGAAAAGTCGGTTTCCTCCAAGTATGGCACATGAGAAAAAGCCTGGCCATAGCAGAAAGAAATTACCACAAAAGCTCCTATCCCTATGAAAAATAACCTCTTCATTCTCTTCTCCTCACTTGCTGGATGTTCCTGTATCGAGGGATTTCCTAAGAATCCCCTATCTGTCCAGAGAAAAGATTCGGATATTTTCAGGAATGGAAGTACATCAATTGCTTCTGTCTCTGTAACTGCTCAGGTACAGAGGGACAAAGGCACAAAGGGGGAAAAGAAGATATGATGCATATTGAGCACGGTAATCGGGCAGTTGAGCATCGAATAGCCAAAGGTAACTTTGTGCCTCCGTGTTCCCCTTCGTGCTCTTCGTGTCCCCCTTCTTAATTCCACCAACACCGAGCAACCCTCAGAATCCAAAACCATAAAAGAAGTATCGTAGAAGGAGGCAGGCATCCGGCGATGCCTGCCTCCTCCTTGAACGGTGGTGATTCACCCTGCTTTACATTATTAAATAATCGGCACGGTGGTCAGTGTAGGCAGTAACGTAGTTGTAGGCAGCAGAGTAGATGCACCCAGTGTAAGGTCGAAGGTACCATAATCGAGCTTGGTATAAAGCTGATCGGCAATCATCCAGTCACCGGTCATGGTCGTGTCACTGGTCATCACGCAGTTGAGCTGAAGAACGTAGGTAATCAGGTTGATGACGTCATAATATGTGCCGGTGAGGGTAAAGGTACCGGTTCCGGGATTCGGGCCGGACACGGTGACAGGCGGAATCTTGTATTGATTAAGAGCCAGGAAAGCAGGGCCGGACAGGGCAAGGGTCACGGGATCTTCAACCAGATTAAGCGTCATGAGGCCGCCTTTGAGTTTCAGCAGGCTTAACCAGTAACCGCTCCAGTACCCAGCCTGTTCGGCAGCAATAGCAGTAGCAGGGGCAGGGGCAGGAGTTGTGGTACTGACAGCCGGGGACGACAGGCCGCCCAACAGCCCGCCTAAAGAGCTCAGGCCAAGGAGTCCGCCAAGGCCGCCCATGCCGTACAGGCCACCCAGTCCATAGAGTCCCATGCCGTACAGGCCGCCCAGGCCATACAGACCCATGCCGTAGAGGCCGCCCATCAGGCCATAGAGTCCCATGCCGTACAGGCCGCCCATACCGTAGAGACCACCCAGGCCATAGAGTCCCATGCCGTAGAGACCACCCAGGCCATACAGACCCATGCCGTAGAGGCCGCCCATACCATAAAGACCCAAGCCGCCATACAATCCTCCCCAACCCATTCCATACAGTCCGCCGTACATCCCATAGTAAGCATTGCTGTTTTTTACATTACCGAAAACGAAGGTGAGGCACAATAAGGAAATAATAAACAACAGACAGAAACGGCTTTTCATTTTTGACAAATACATTTTTTCCTCCAACATCTCCCATTCAATCCTAACCCAAGGTAATTAAATAAAAAATGACACACATAACCTCATACTTCTTCCTTGCTCATTTCCCCTTCCGCTTTTCACCTCCTTAAGATTCACAAAATAGCGACTCCTTAACGGAGTGCTGCTTCCTGCCAATCAATTCCCCAAAGAAATACCATAAGAGCCGTTACGGCCCGTGATACGGGCCGCAATCGAAGATGAGCATGGACGCAGGAGCTGGAACTGCTATTGGGAAGCATCAGTAAAACAACTGGACCGCGAGAGAACGTGATTCCTGGTTTCTATCAATATATCAACATGGTTCTTGCCTTATACCTGACAGCATTGACTATCGAGCAAAGAAGATGCCAAATGGGTATCAACCTGCAAAACTGGTTGATATCATTGCACTATTGTTCAACCAATACTATCAATATTGGTGGTTTTTTCTCCTTTTATCCATAAAGATTGAGATCATGAGCGGACATTTCGGGCAGGGTATAAACTTAAAGCACCCCTGTGTAATACTTATAACACGGGAGATAGAGCGATATCGCGGGCTGCCGGACAGGGAGGTAATAAATATTATACAGGGCTCCATAGAGTATATGGACTTGAGCCATCGCCGGGCCTGTTACGGGCAATAGAGCTCTGCGGAGGAATCTCATTTTTTATGGAGGCTCAGCCTGAAACCCGGCACATGAACTCCGAAATCTGATATGTGAAATAGGTACTAAGTTAGTAGTAAATATTGTAGTGGTTTTACTGCATTCTCTCGATATTGTAGTATGCAAAAGAATACAATAATGAACCCCAAAAGAGTAAAAATTATCAGGATTCAGGAATTTGGAAGCCCGAAAATGGTTTAACAATCAGGAGGAGGCACCATGAAGCAAAAACCCTGGAAGCAGAAACTATTGCCTTTGAAAATTCTCGTTTTCTCCCTCATGGCTCTATTACTCTCGATAGACCCCTCGCCAAGCTATGCCGGCGTTGCTCTATTTCCAGTCAGGAACGACTATATCGTCGTTCTGAAGGATGATATAGAAAGTCCTGAAACTGTAATGGCCGAGATAAAAAAGATGTGCACAATCAAATGCGGCTTTCTCTACAATCATTGCCTTAAGGGTTTTTCAGCGATCATACCTGCTCCGGCTATGGCCAAGATCAAGAATGACCCAAGAATCAAGTACATCGAGCCCGATGCCATTGCCTATGCTCTTCCGCAGACGCTGCCTCCGGGAGTTGGCAGAATCAAAGCCAATCGCAATAGCATAGCCATGATTGACGGGACTGACCAGCGGGTCGATGTTGATATAGCTATTATCGATACAGGCATTGATCTGACGCATCCAGATCTCAATGTAGTCGAGAATGTAAGCTTTGTCCCACGGGTCGGCAGCGGCAATGACGATAACGGTCACGGCTCGCATGTTGCCGGGATTGCGGCGGCCATAGACGACGGTGTCGGGGTGGTGGGCATTGCTCCGGGAGCCAGACTGCATGCAGTCAAAGTTCTGGACCGCAGGGGAAGTGGAAAAATCTCCTGGATCATTGCCGGTATCGATTGGGTGACACAACATGCTGATGAAATCGAGGTGGCCAATATGAGTCTTGGCAGCGTTGGCTATCTGCAATCCTTGAGGGATGCTGTTATCAACAGCGTCAACAAGGGGGTTGTCTATACAGTGGCAGCCGGTAACGAGGAAGATGATGTCTATGGGCCGGATGGAGCATTCGGCACCGATGATGATCATGTTCCGGCAGCCTACCCTGAGGTGGCTGCTATCTCGGCCATGTCCGACTTTGATGGCCTGGCTGGCGGGAGGGGCGGGACAAGCGGCAATGAATCCGATGACACCCTGGCCACCTTCAGCAATTTCAGCACATCGGTCATCGAGGAAAACCCGGTCACTTCACCTGGTGCAGCCATCGATTTTGCCGCTCCCGGGGTCGATATCTTCTCTACGTATAAGAACGGTGGATACAAAACCTTGAGCGGGACCAGTATGGCCTCACCACATGGGGCCGGTTGCGCGGCCCTGTATATCGCCGGGCATGGAAGGGCCCGCAATGCCGCCCAGGTGGCTGCCATCCGGCAAGCCCTGATCGATATGGCCGAGCCGCAAACTTCCTGGGGTCCATCGAATACCAGAGATCCTGACAGTAACCGGGAAGGGTTGGTGGATGCCGAGGCTATCGATCAGCCAGATGCACATGGTCCTCTGAATCTGATCGTGATCAGGCCTGAGGCTGTCTTCATCCGGAAAGGAAAGACACAGGAGTTTACTGCCACGGGTCACTATGCTGATGGAAGCGTCAGAAACATCACTGCTTCGGTTATATGGACCAGCTCTGATCCTTCAGTGGCCACCATAGACTCTCATGGTCTGGCCACTGGTCAGGGAGAGGGTAGCGTCCAGATCACCGCGACCTTCGGGGAAGTAAGCAGCCTGCCTGCTGCCTTGACCGTCATCGAACCGGCATGGCGATCGATCTCCATCACTCCGGTGCCGGTCTCGATCCGTATCGGGGAAACCCAGCAGTTTACCGCTCTGGCCATTTTCTCCGACGCAACGAGCGAGGATGTCACCAACTCGGTGACCTGGACCAGCTCTGACCCTTCGGTAGCAACTATAGACTCTCATGGCCTGGCTACCGGGAAAGGAGCCGGAACCACCATTATCACCGCCAGCTCAGGCGAGATTATCAGCCAGGAAGCTGAATTAACGGTGACCAGAACCAGGACTTGGATCACGTTCATGGATATCTTCAAGCTGGTGAGGAAATAGCCTTATGAGAGTCGGAGCACATTACCTGGGCAAGGGGAAGAGTGAGTTTGCGGTCTGGGCCCCCTTCCGGAAAAGTGTGGCTGTGAACATTGTCTCGCCAGAGGCACGGATTATACCAATGGACAGAGACCTTCGGGGATACTGGAAGGCACTGGTTGAAGGCGTCCCCCCCGGAGCCCGCTACCTTTTCCGGCTCGATGACCAGATGGACCGGCCTGATCCCGCTTCCCACTTCCAGCCCGAGGGAGTTCATAAGGCATCTTTACTCGTTGATCACCAGGCCTTCGAGTGGGAGGACACGTGCTGGAGGGGAATAGAGCTTTCAAAGATGATTACCTATGAGCTTCACGTCGGAACATTCACTCGGGAAGGGACCTTTGAAGCCATCATCCCCCGGCTTGACGAAATTCGGGACATTGGCCTCAATACGATCGAGATCATGCCGGTTGCCCAATTCCCCGGTGAAAGAAACTGGGGGTATGACGGCGTGTATCCCTATGCTGTCCAGAATTCGTACGGCGGGCCGCACGGGCTGAAAAAGCTGGTGAACGAGAGCCACAGAAGGGGAATAGCTGTCATTCTCGACGTTGTTTATAATCATTTTGGGCCTGAAGGGAACTATGTAAGGGATTATGGTCCATACTTTTCAAGCCGGTACCGGACTCCCTGGGGTGATGCGATTAATTTTGACGATACCTACAATACCGAAGTAAGAAATTTTTTCATTGAGAATGCTCTGCACTGGTTTTTAAACTACCATATCGACGCCCTTCGCCTTGATGCCATTCATGCCATCTTTGATATGAGTGCCCGGCCTTTTCTTCTGGAACTGGCAGAAAAGGTTGAAGAATTGTCGAAGCAGGCCGGAAGAAAATTTCGCCTGATTGCTGAAAACGATCTCAATGATCCCAAGGTGATCAGACCGAGAGAACTGGGAGGGTACGGACTCGATGCCCACTGGTGTGATGACTTCCATCACGCTCTCCATACCCTCCTGACTGGAGAGAACAGCGGGTATTATCTTGACTTTGGCCGGATGGAGCACCTGGTCACATCCTTACGGGAGGGGTTTGTCTACTCTGGGCAATATTCCCGGTACCGGCATAAGAACCACGGCAGTTCATCACTGGATCGAGGCGCGGATCAGATGGTGGTCTTTGCGCAGAACCACGATCAGGTCGGAAACAGGATGCTCGGAGAACGGCTGAGCACTCTTGTTGATTTCGAGTCGATGAAACTGGCCGCTGGGGTCCTTCTCCTTTCCCCGTATCTCCCTCTCCTGTTCATGGGAGAAGAATATGGCGAGACTGCCCCCTTTCTCTACTTTATCAGCCATTCAGACCCGGCGCTTGTCGAGGCGGTGAGGAAGGGCCGGAGAGAGGAATTCGGGGAATTTACCTGGCTGGAAGAGCCTCCTGATCCGCAGGACCCCCGGACGTTTGTAAACTCAAAGATACACTGGGAAGGGAGGAAGAACGGAAAACAGGGGATACTGCTGAACTTTTATCAGGATCTGATTACCCTTCGCAGAGAAGTTGCAGCCTTTTCCAACCTCGACAAAAGGAGCATGGATGCATTCGGCCTTGAAGAGGATCTTATCCTCTTCATGAGACGATGGAAAGATGAAAGCCATATCCTGGGCATCTTCAATTTCAACCTGTCTGATAGGAAGCTTTTGGCCTTTCCATACCGGGAGGAATGGAAAAAGATACTGGATTCCTCGGATGAAATTTGGCTTGGTCCGGGTGCACTCCTTCCGGAAAAGATCGTATCCGGTCAGGAAACCATGATCAGACGCCGCAGCCTGGCTATTTACGCCAGGGAAGAAACCGCCGTTTATCTTGCGAGGCATTCCTGATGCGAATCCCGGTATCCACCTATCGGCTGCAATTGACTCCCTCCTTTGGCTTCAAGGAAGCCAGAGAGGTGGTAGAGTATCTTTCACAGCTTGGGATTTCAGATATTTATGTTTCTCCGATCTTTAAGGCCAAAAAAGGGTCTCTTCACGGCTATGATGTAGTCGATCCTCATCAACTCAATCCTGAGCTTGGAAGCATGAAAGATTTCGAGGAGCTTACCCAGGAGGTCAAAAGGCACGCGATGGGCTGGATCCAGGATTTTGTCCCGAACCATATGGCCTTTGACAGCGAGAATCAAATGCTCATGCATGTCCTGGAGAATGGCCAAAGCTCGGAATACTTTGACTTTTTCGATATCGAATGGGTCCATCCCTATGAAGCGAGCATCAGTGGCCGGATACTGGCGCCATTTTTGGGAGGATTATATGGCGTGACCCTGGAAAAGAGAAAAATACAGCTCAGATATGATGCGCAAGGTTTTACAATTAATTACTACGACTTCAAATTTCCCCTTCGGATAGAGTCATACGCACGGGTGTTGACTCATGATCATGGGCTGGGAAAGCTGAGAAAGAAACTTGGAAGGTCTCATTCGGATTATATCAAGCTCCTTGGCGTTCTCTATGTTCTCAAAACCATCTCCTCGAAAGAGGATGCCGGTGAGCGATCCGACCAGGTCACCTTCGTTAAAGGAATGCTGTGGGAAATCTATACCCAAAATGCAGATGTCAAAGAGGCTATTGATAATAATATCACGGCCTTGAATGGAAAGAGCGGAGATCCTGAAAGTTTCAATTCCCTCGATGATTTGCTTTCAGAGCAATTGTTCAGGCTGTCCTTCTGGAAAGTGGCTAATGAGGAAATAAATTATCGAAGATTTTTCAACATTAATGAACTGATCTCCCTGAGAATGGAGGAAAAGCATGTTTTCACCCGCTTTCATTCACTCATCCTGGGCCTGCTGAAGGATGAAAAGTTTACCGGGTTGAGAGTGGACCATCTTGACGGCTTATACGATCCGGCGCATTATCTGGAGAGATTGAGAGAGGAGAGAGGGGATACTTACCTGGTGGTCGAAAAGATTCTTAGTCTGGACGAGGAACTCCTCTCCTCCTGGCCGATCCAGGGAACAACAGGGTATGATTTTCTGAATCATCTTAATGAGCTTTTTTGCGATAGGAGAAACGTAAATAAGTTTCAGGAGATATACTCTGGCTTTACCGGCTTGAACATCCCGTATGAAAAGATCCTCTATGAAAAAAAGCGGCTGATCATCGAGAAAAATATGGCCGGGGATGTGGATGGGCTTGCCCGGCTCCTGAAGAGAATTTCCATTAAGGATAGATATGGAAGTGATATCACCCTTAACAGCCTCAAGAAAGCCATTGTGGAGCTTCTGGCCCTTTTTCCGATTTACCGGACCTACATCAGCTACCATGTTTTTAACGTAACCGATCGCCGGTACATCAGTGAGACAATCAGCAAGGCACGGAAAAAAGAGCCTGACCTTGTGTATGAATTTAATTTTATTGAGCAGTTTCTCCTTCTGGCTTTCAGGGATTCCCAGACCGATGAGGAGAAGAAGGAATGGATCAACTTTACCATGAGATTTCAGCAGCTGACTGGTCCACTGATGGCCAAGGGTCTCGAAGATACCACCTTTTATGTCTATAACCGGCTTCTGTCCCTCAATGAGGTCGGAGGCGATCCAAGCAGATTCGGTATCACCAGAGAGGAATTTCACAATTTTGCCGGTAAGAGGGCTCACCTTTGGCCTTATTCGCTGAATGCCACTGCGACCCATGATACCAAACGGGGTGAAGACGCCAGGGCGAGAATCAATGTTCTGTCCGAAATACCCGATGAGTGGGAAAAGAAGATCAGGGAATGGAGTAAGATCAATAGATCCAGGAAGTGCCGGTCGAGCAACGGCCATATCCCTATTCCCGACCGAAACGACGAGTATTTTCTCTATCAGTCCCTCATCGGGGCCTTTCCCTTTGACAGCAATGAGTATCCGAACCTGGTCGAGCGGGTAAAAAACTACATCATCAAGGCCATCAGGGAAGCCAAGGTCCATACCGCCTGGATAGAACCGGATACCGAGTACGAACAGTGTTTCTGTTCCTTTATTGACCAGATTCTGGAACCATCGGAGCAGAACCGGTTCCTGGAGGATTTTTTGGCATTTCAGAAAAAGATAGCTTTCTATGGGGTATTCAATTCCCTCTCGGAGACGCTGATCAAAATAACCTTTCCTGGCGTACCTGACTTCTATCAGGGAACGGAACTGTGGGATTTCAGTTTTGTCGATCCCGATAACCGCCGGCCTGTAGACTTCCAGAAGAGAAAGAAATTTTTACAGAAGATCAGGGAGGTGAGGGAGAATGACAGTCTGGACTTCATCCATGAGCTCCTGGCAGCCAAAGAGGATGGAAGGATCAAGCTCTTTCTGATCTTCCGGGCACTCAGGGCAAGATGGCAGATGCGGGATGTCTTCCGGCAGGGGGAATATCTTCCCCTGAAGACGGGAGGGAAATTGCAGGACCATATTGTGGCTTTCGCCAGGAGGGTGCCACCACCTGAGGACGAGCCCGAAACGGTGAATAATAGTGTGCCACGGAAAGCGCATCCCTGGGCCATAACTGTCACCCCAAGGTTCTTGACTTCGCTGGTCGGTGAGGGGGAATTCCCCTTGGGCTGTAGGGTGTGGGATGATACCTATCTTACCTTTCCAAAGGGGAGCCCATCCTTATGGAAGGATGCCATAACCGGCCAGATAATCAAAAGCGGGCAAAACCTGCTGATAGGGGATATCCTTCAGCACTTTCCCGGAGCTCTGCTCATCAGCGGGGAGGAAGGATAAAGAACAGGGAAATGATTTCAAAAAGGCTTGCCTCGACCGGCATTCTCCTGTTCATGTTTTTCCTTCCGGCACGGCTGCCCCTGTCTGCTGAATCCAGCCGGAAACCTGATGAACCCAAATCCGGACAGCAGGACCAAAAACCCCAATACTGGACACTGCGGTACGATCTTGAATACCGGAAGGACACTGGTAATACCAGCAGCTTTGACCTGCGGACAGGATTCGACCTGAGCATGAAAAGGCCAGAGGATGATCTGCACCTGACTTCCTCCTATGCCAAGGGAAAGACTGACGGTGAGATATCAGCGGACAGGATGGACCTTCAGGCCAAGTACAACCGCCTGGTCACCAAGAGCACCTATGTGATGGCTTTTCTCCTGTACGAGCAGGACAAAACCAGGGATATCGGGAGACGATGGCAGATCGGCCCGACTGTCGGGAAAAGGTTTTATGATACTCCAGAGCTTTTTTTATCCAGCGATGTGGGCCCTATCTGGGATGAAACCAGGAGCGCACCGAATGGCCACGTGGACCTGGAAGCATCATTAAAAGGCCTGTGGAATATCGACCTCTCCTATATTCCCTTTGCTGATGTGAAGTTTGAGCAAAGGATCCGTTCGACTATTGGTTTAAAGACAGCCGATGATTCGGAGGAAACCGGTGATTCAAAGGAAACCGCTTTCGAAATCAATTCGGAAACGAGTGTTTATATTCCAGTCTATCAAAGACTGTTCCTGAAATTGAGCCTGATTGACCATTATAACAGCCAGCCTCAGCCGGATCTCAAGGAAAACGACCTGTCTCTCGTCACTTCATTCTCATACCTGACCCATTTTTGAATCAAGGATTATGGTGTAAGCTCAGACTATGGCTGCACCCAATACCCTGTTCATAATTCGCAGGGCTGCCTCATGGTCTTCCGGAGCAAGGCCGGCCACTCCCCTTCTGACCACTTCGACAGCGTAGCCCCGAAGCACTGCATCCGAGGCCGTAAACATGACGCAGATATGAGTAACACATCCGGTGAGCCGAAGGGTATCCACGCCAAGGGTTTTCAGCATGTTATCGAGTCCGGTGTTATAGAAGCCCGAATAGGTGGTTTTTTCGACAATCAGATCACCGGAGGAAGGCTGTAACTCATCGACCACCTGAGCCCCGGCTGTGCCTCTGACAGCATGTGCAGGCCAGCCAAAGCGTTTAAACTCCTGATCATCAGGCTCATGAGAATCACAGACATAGATTACCGGATACTCTTCCCGATGAGCTTTTGCTGTCTCCTCCTGAATCACCGGTATTACTCTTCTGGTTTCAGGAACCTCAAGAGGTGCTCCCTCTTTCACAAAATCATTGAGCATATCAATGATCAGCAATGCTTTTCCGGCCATAGTCAACTCCTTTTCAGATCAATTCACGATCTCTGTCCCTACCCCCTGTTGGGTGAATATCTCAAGAAGCAGACAATGAGATATCCTGCCGTCTACGATATGGATTTTTTTTACCTGACTGTTGACGGCTTCAACACAGGCCCGGATCTTGGGTATCATTCCCCCGGAAATTGTCCCATCCTGAATAAGCTTTTCTACCTCATTCTGCTTCATGGTCGAGATAATCTTTCCTTCCTGATCAAGAATTCCGGGGACGTCGGTCAGCAGAATCAGCTTTTCAGCCCTGAGAGCCGAAGCAAGAGATGCAGCCATATCATCGGCGTTGATATTCAGGGTCTGTCCATCATCACTCACCCCAACCGGCGCGATAACCGGGATGAAACCATTTTGTTTGAGGTTGATAATAACTTCAGGGTTCACCCTGTTCACTTCACCGACATAGCCAAGATCGATGATTTCTTCATCGCCGGTTTCCAGTGAAGGTCTTCTGATAACCTTCTTGACCGCTCCGACAAGGCCACCATCTTTTCCGGTCAGCCCTACGGCCTTTCCGCCGTGACGGTTGATCAGGGTAATAATTTCCTTATTGACCAGACCGCTCAAGACCATCTCAACAATATCAGCCGTCTCTCCGTCAGTAACCCGATGCCCATGAATAAAATTGGGCACCTTGCCCATTTTCTTCATCATTTCGGATATCCGGGGACCGCCGCCGTGAACGATGACGGTATTGATACCAATGTAGTTGAGCAGGACCACATCCTGAGCAAAGGTTTCTTTCAAGGCTGCTTCAGTCTGGGCAGCACCGCCATACTTAATGACAAAGGTTTTCCCATAAAAATTTTTGATGTAAGGCAGGGCCTCAATCAATATTCCCGCCTTCTCAATCAGTTTTTCCATGATTACCCCTGACTCCCTAACCTGAAACCGTTTCCACCAGTACCTAGAGCAAACTCTCTATGTCCTCTTCAATCCATTCCTGGATTATGTCTGCTTCCTTGATCATCTTCATCTCCACAGTTCCTCCTTTCCGCTCAATTATAAGCTCGCTCTATCACTATCGCAGAGTGATACACTCATAATTATATATGAAATTTTGAACTGAGCCAAGGATAGAATGATTATCCTTCAGGCTGAGAGGGAGATTCAGAAGCCGTGTATCATTTTTTGACTTATTATGGTATTATGTTATGCGTATAAGCTAGACCTAATTTCATTATATTGAGATATGTATAGAAAGACTATGAGCTACAAAGAACAAAGCTACATTAAAATCATTTCCGCCCGCCAGAACAATCTGAAGGGTTTCCAGGTCGAAATTCCCTGGCACCAGATTACCGTGATTACCGGCGTGAGCGGGTCGGGTAAATCGAGCCTGGCCTTTGACACCCTGTACGCTGAAGGGCAGCGCCGCTATCTTGAAACCTTTTCTCCCTATGCCCGGCAGTTTATGGACCGCATGGACAAACCGAGGGTGGAGAGAATCGAGGGTATCCCTCCAGCCATTGCCATTGAGCAGGGAAGCCCGGTCAGAACCTCCCGCTCTACGGTCGGGACCATGAGCGAGCTTACCGACTATGCCAAACTGCTCTTTGCCCGGATCGGCGAGCTGCACTGCCGTCAATGCTCCCGGAAGGTGGTGCGCGACAATCCCGAAACCATCTTTCAGGCCCTGAGCAAGGAGAAGCCGCAAAGCCGCATGATCCTGACTTTTCCCTATCCGCAGGGTGGTGATCTTGATCCTGAGGCCGTGCGGCAGGAACTTTTACGGCAGGGCTTTTTCAGGGTTCTTGAAGGCGACCAGGTTCTGGAAATCGGTGAGGATGCTGACAGGGGAGAAAGGTCAGTGATCGTTGACCGATTTATCCTCCGTCCGGAGGATAAGTCACGGATAATCGATTCCCTTGAGCAGGCCCTGGGGTTTGGTCAGGGCCATGTCATGGTGCGGATTCCGGGTGAAAAGACCCTGCGGTTCAGTTCTCATCTCCATTGCCCGTATTGCGATCTTGCCTACCGGGACCCGGTGCCGAACCTTTTCTCCTTTAACAGCCCCCTTGGGGCCTGCCCGACCTGCCGGGGCTTTGGACGGATCATCGAGCTCGATCTTGATCAGGTTATTCCGAATCCCGGCCTGTCGATCGAGCGGGGAGCGATCAAACCCTGGGATATAGATCGGGAAGAGTATCATGACCTGATCCGCTTCTGCCGTAAAGAGGGTATTCCGACCAATGTGCCTTTCGAGCGCCTGCCCCGGGATCAACAAAAGGCGATTATCGACGGCGGAGGTGGATTTTACGGCCTGCGGGGCTTTTTCAAGTGGCTGGAGAGCAAAAGCTACAAGATGCATGTGCGGGTCTATCTGTCCCGCTACCGCGGCTATTTCACCTGCCCGGATTGCCAGGGCAGCAGGTTTAAGCCCGAATCGCTCCTCTACCGGATCAGGGGGCTGACCGTGGCACAAATCTATGCCCTGCCGATCGGTGAAGCCCTGAGATTCTTTACGAATCTAACCGGCTGTGCTGCCGGTGAGCGGCAGCCTGATCAGGCCACCATGATGATCCTTCGTGAGATCATCAGCCGCCTGCGGTATCTTGACGAGGTGGGCCTTACCTACCTCACCCTGGACCGGCAGTCCAGGACCCTGTCGGGGGGAGAGGTCGAGCGCCTGAGTCTGACCAAGGCCCTTGGCTCCTCCCTGGTCAACACCCTCTAT
The DNA here is from genome assembly GCA_040755755.1 of bacterium. NCBI lineage: Bacteria > bacterium. The sequence goes on from JBFLZW010000001.1 coordinate 222,499, forward strand.
GTTCTCGACGAGCCCAGTGTCGGCCTTCATCCCCGCGATAATCACCGCCTGGTGAGCATCATGAAGGAGTTGGCCAGACAAAATACCGTGGTTGTGGTCGAGCATGATCCGGAGATTATCACCGGCGCAGACTACCTTCTCGATCTTGGCCCCGGCGCAGGGGAGGAAGGAGGCAGAGTGGTTTATGCCGGTCCATTTTCTGAAATTGACCGGGCTGAAGGTTCCAAGACTGTCAACTACCTGCTTGGCCGGACAAAGATTCCGGTTCCGGAAGTCCGCAGAAAGCCTGACCCTGAAAAGCTGATCCGGGTGAAGGGGGCCAGGGCCCATAACCTGAAGGGGATTGACCTGACGATCCCTCTGGGACTTATGGTCTGCCTGACCGGTGTTTCCGGATCGGGCAAAAGCACGCTGGCTGAGGAGATCATCTATAAGGGAATCAGGAAGAAAAAAGGGTATTCCACGGATAAGCCGGGAGCATTCGATTCCCTGGAGGGAATTTCGGATATCGAGAATGTCATCCTGGTCGATCAGAGCCCCATCGGCAAGACCCCGCGCTCTAATCCAATCAGCTATGTGGGGGCCTTCGATCCGATCCGCAAGCTCCTGGCCGGGACACCTGTGGCCAAGGACCGGGGATATACGCCCGGCATGTTCTCATTCAATGTCCGGGGCGGCCGGTGCGAGACCTGCGAGGGTAACGGCTTTGAAAAGGTGGAAATGCAGTTTTTATCCGATGTCTACATCACCTGTCCTGACTGCGGTGGGCTGCGCTACAGGGAAGAGGTCCTTGAAGTTACCTATAAGGGAAAAAATATCGGCGATATCCTTCAGATGACGTTCTCTGAAGCCAGCAGTTTTTTTCACGACTCACCGGAGATTACCAGCCTCTTTCAACCGCTGATCGAAGTGGGCCTGGGATACCTTCGTCTGGGGCAGCCGGTCAATACCCTTTCGGGAGGTGAAGCTCAGCGGCTCAAGCTCACGAAACATCTGGCAGTGCGCACCCGCCGGCCTTTTTTATTCATTTTCGATGAGCCGACCACAGGACTGCATTTCGAGGATATCCATAAGCTGATGTCAGCCTTCCAGAGGCTCATTTCGGCTGGCCACACCCTCCTGATCATCGAGCATAACCTCGAGGTGATCAAATGCGCTGACTTTATCATCGATCTTGGCCCGGAGGGAGGAGATGCGGGCGGATATCTTGTGGCCTGCGGCACACCCGAAGAGGTGGCCAGGGTTTCGGATTCCCATACCGGAAGGTTCCTGAAGAGAGTGGTCAGTGGTCAGTGGCCAGTGGTCAGTGGAGAGGAGAGAGTGGTCAGTGGTCAGTGGCCTGACTCCTCAAACATAACTATCAGCGGGGCCAGAGAGCATAACCTGAAAAATATTACCGTGACCATCCCCCGCGACCAGGTGGTGGTGATTACCGGGATCAGCGGATCGGGAAAGTCGAGTCTGGCCTTTGATGTCCTGTTTGCCGAAGGGCAGCGCCGCTACATCGAGAGCCTGCCCGCCTATGTGCGCCAGTATCTCAGGATCATGGAGCGGCCGGACCTCGATCTTATTACCGGCATTCCACCTACCGTGGCCATCGAGCAGCGAATGAGCAGCCTGCAGCGGCGATCTACCGTGGCCACGATCACGGAAATCTACCATTACCTGCGCCTTTTGTTCAGCAAGGTCGGTGTGCAATACTGCCGGTGCAGCCAGCCCATTTCCCCTCAATCCGAGGTGCAGATGCTCAGGAGGCTGAAGGAGGGCTTTTCCGGCCGCACGGTTTTTCTTCTGGCACCCAAGGTTTTCCGGCGGAAAGGTATCTACCAGGATCTTTTCCGGCAGGCTGTCAAGAAGGGCTATCACCAGGCCAGAGTTGACGGGCGGATCATCCCCCTTGAACCAATGCCGGACCTTGCGCGCTACCGGGAGCACTCCGTCGATCTGGTCATCGGGAAGATCGACCCTGGCTCAGCCACCGAAGACGAAATGACTGCGGCCATCAGCACGGCGCTTCAGGAAGGCAGGGGGACATTCTCTGTCCTGAGTGCCGAGGGTGGTGCACGGGCAAAGGAGATGCGGGAGGAAATTTTCAGCCGCATGGGCTATTGCCCGCACTGCGAGACAGCCTTTGAGCCGCTCGATCCACGGCTTTTTTCCTTCAACAGCCGCTACGGAGCCTGTCCGGCCTGCGAGGGGCTTGGAATCGTGCCCGAAACCGGAGCAGCCTGCCCCCGATGCCCCCAGTGCCAGGGAAAGCGGCTGAATGAAAAGGCCCTGTCCGTCAGGGTCGCCGGATATACTCTGGCTGATATAACCGCTTTCAGTGTGGAGGAAGCCAGGGAGTTTTTCCCTTCGCTGAGACTGAACGACAGGGGCCAGGTTATCGCCGGGCTCCTGATTCCGGAAATCATGACCAGGCTGGAATTCCTGATCCGGGTCGGACTCCCCTACCTCACCCTCGATCGCAGCGGGGATACCCTTTCAGGCGGCGAAACCCAGCGAATCCGCCTGGCCGCGCAACTGGGATCAAACCTTCAGGGGGTGTGCTACATTCTCGATGAGCCGACCATCGGCCTTCATCCCCGCGATAATGACCTGCTCCTCGATACCCTGTGGCAGCTCAAGACGCGCGGCAACAGCGTGATTATGGTCGAGCATGACGAGGAGACCATCCGGCGGGCGGACTGGGTCCTCGATCTTGGCCCCGGAGCTGGCCGGGAGGGAGGATATGTCATTGCCCAGGGGAGCCCTGACCACATCCAGAGAGAACCTGCCTCAGTGACCGGAAAATGGCTCCGCGAAAGCAGCCGCTTTCAGATCACTTCCCGGAACCGAACGGCAAAGGAAGGAAAGTGGCTGACAGTCAAAGGCGCCACTTTGCACAATCTTCAGGATATCGATGTTGCTGTTCCGCTTGGCACCCTGGTTGTTCTGACAGGTGTATCCGGCTCAGGAAAAAGCACCCTCCTGCGGGAGATTATCCTGAAAGGTACCAGGGCGCTGCTGAACAGAGAAAGCATCCCTGATGACCCTGATGCCGGTGGAACCTTCCGGGAGATTGACGGCTGGCAGCACCTTGACCGCATCCTTGAGGTGGACCACTCACCGATCGGAAAAACTCCCCGCTCCACGCCGGGAACCTATGTCGGCTTTCATGATGAGATCCGCCGTCTGTTCGCCGGGCTTCCCGAGGCGCGGATACGGGGCTTTGGGCCGGGCCGGTTTTCCTTCAATGTGAAGGGTGGCCGGTGTGAGGCCTGCGGCGGCGAGGGAAGGGTCAAGGTGGAGATGAGCTTTCTGCCCAATGTTTATGTTGACTGCGAGGAGTGCTCCGGCCAGCGGTTCAACGAGGAGACGTTGAGTGTTACTTACCGGGGGAAGAATATCGCCCAGGTTCTTGCCATGACCATCGAGGAAGGGGCCGAGCTTTTTGCCAGAATCCCCCGGATTGTCCGTCCCCTTCGGCTCCTGACTGACCTTGGCCTGGGTTACCTCCAGATCGGCCAGCCGAGCAATACTCTTTCGGGCGGCGAGGCCCAGCGGATCAAGCTGACCTCGGAGCTTGGCAAGACGAGCCACGGACGAACCCTCTACATTCTCGATGAGCCGACCACCGGCCTTCATCTGGCTGATGTCGAAAAGCTGATGCAGGTTCTCCAGAGGCTGGTTGATCTTGGCAATACGGTGGTGGTTATCGAGCACAACCTTGAGGTGATCAAGGAGGCAGACTACATCATCGATCTTGGCCCGGAAGGAGGAAAGCGGGGCGGTAAGCTTGTGGCCAAAGGCTCACCGCGGGAAATCCTGGGGTGCGTGGACAGCTCCCATACTGCGCGGTTCCTGCGCAAGTATCTGGAGGGGGGAGTATCCTCTCTCTGAATCAGTTCTTTAAGGGAGCATTACCAGATTGTTACAACCGGGTCCCTATGGAGTATCCTTGAACAAATTTGCAAAATTGCCAATTTTAGCATTTTTGCAACAACAAAACTGCCATTTTTCCGATATTCACCTGTTGAGAGCTGAAAGTTGATTTAGTAATTGTTTGAAAAATAATGTCCGAAAATAGAACAAAGTTTGGCATCCAAGTTGCAATGTTAGAAAAACAAGAATCCACTAATAAAAGGGGGTGAATTTAATGACTATCTTTATGTTATTATTTTATCTTTTTATCGTGCCAATGGGATCGGATATTATCGAAAAAGCTGCTCATGGTGATAAGTCCCTACTGAATCAGAACAAGAAAAGTCTATGGTGAAAGGTGCTCATGGTGCTGGAATATCAAAGTTGTTTATCACTTTCTCTGGGGGGGAGCAGGAGTCAGGTTGAAGGGTGGAATATAAATCCCGTTCCATTATTTCCCACAACATACCTCACTCAACTCCTTCAGGTTAGAGGGCTTGGCTACTACTCCCCTGGATCTGTATGTGCGCTATTCAGAATTTAATCAGGACCACCTGATTATCCTGATTATCCGCATGAAACAATCTCCCTAAACTTCGGGGAGACCATTTTCCGAAGGTTGCGGATAGCGGCATCAATTCGTATCCTGCCTGCTACAGCATTTCCCTGATACTTGACAAGGCGATCAATGCTCTTCCGTGATTGTATTGTATAATAAATAATCATCTTGCTCATTTTTTTTACAATCCAGCAGGTGTTTCCCATCAGTCCCCTCATACCCTTTCCTGATTTCAGCCGAGATAGTCATTGTCAGGAAGTAGAGTTTCACTTTTACTTACCGACAATTATTACTCAGCGAGTAAAGAGAGGTTAGGTGACAGTATGGACAAAAAACTCAAATCAATCTTGATATTTATTTGTGTCTGGGGCTTGGTGGCTTATCCGGTTTTCGTGGGTTTCGCCTGTGCCGACAGTGATGGAGGGCCGGTAACGTCAGGGAGGAATAAAGCTTCCATCTTCATGAACATCCTGTCGCTCGAACAGACTGTTACACCCGAAGAGATTGTACCTATTCCGGAAGTTGTTCAGAATATGATTGAAAATTTGCCAGTGGACATGGAAACTGCTGAAAAAATTAAGGATGATATAGCTGCCTGGACGACAAGGCAGAGAAACCGCATGACGTGGTGGCGGGCACATACGATGATCGATTATTAACTCCATTCATATCCTGCAGGCCGCCACTCATTTTTCCCGGCATGCCTCGACAGCCTTTCCGCCATGAATTGCTCATTGGACAATGAACTGATGACGAATGGCTGTCGAGGCACATTTTCAAGAGCCTTTGCCCGATGGTTCCGGGCAGGCTCCATCAACACCGGCACCAGCAAGTTCATCTCACCGCAAACACAGGGTATAAAGGCAGTATACATAATTATGGGATTACTGTGCATAAACCGTATGACAATTTTTCGCACAACACGAAAGCTCAGAGCTTAATTTTTTTGGAGGAAACCCATAAGGATAAAATTTCAGATACTACTTCCCTCAGCCTGTCCATCCAAAGGAGGGAACATAACTCTTTGTAAAGGCTTGACCTTGACTTTTCCGGGGATGATCCGGAGAGTCCTTTTGGCAGTTGTGAACATTTTTTTAAGGTGTTTGAGTCAGGAAATATTCAATCATTCTCCGGCCTCAAAAAGGTTGGCATCGAAATTGAAATATAAAACATAAGGCAAAAAGCAGCCTAAAATATGACCGAGGAACATTGTTCAATCCTATTTACAGCAGGAGTGTTTATATATTCTGGTACAACGTCGGTGAGTTATTAATTTAAGGAGGTGAACAAATGGCAGGTCAGATGGATATCTTTGTTCGAAGAGCAAAGACGGAAGAAGGTTTGAAACGGGTTTTTGATATTCGTTGGGCAGGATATAAAAAGTATGCGAATAGCAAGGAGGAACTTATTGATAAGTATGATTTCGCCCCGAATGTTACTCTTCTCCTCGCTGAGGATGGATTTCATGAGCCGGTGGGGACGATGAGGATTCTCGATCGACGACACGGGAAAATAGAGCTTGATGAATTTATCGAGGTTGACACGCTCATTCCTGAAAATGAAAAGCCATGTGCAGAAATAACCCGCTTCTCATTTTCCAAGCACCTGAAATCAAAATTGATTAAATTCCTGCTCTGGAAGGCAGTTTTCCGGTATTGCCAGGACAACCAGATCAATACATTGCTGATCTCAATGCCTCCGTCCGCTGCCCGTGACTATCAGCGACTTTTTCTCCTGGAAGATACCGGCCCTTCAGGGGTGTATCATCACCGCCTCTTGGGAAATACAGAGCATCATACCTTTAAGTGTGATGTTCCCCGGACAATGGAGTTTTTGAGGTCCAGTAAACATCCACTATATGATTTTTTCTGCACGGATAATCACCCTAATATCAGTATGGACTGATAAAGGTTCTTTCTATCAATATCTTGACACGGGGAAATATTACCCGTACCACTTCAGGCATGGATGTGGTCAGCATGCCTCGGCTGTGTCGGTGTATGCTGCATGCCTCTTGAGCCTGGAGTTGAGAATTCAGGAGTCAGGAGTCAGAAGCCGGGAGTCAGAAGAAAAGATAGCTTTTATTCTAGCTCCTGACTCCTGACTCCTGCGCAGTATATCTTCTTTCCAGCTTCTTGCCTTGTCGCTGTTTTTCTCCGAAAAGACCGATACCGATGCAGAATCATTCGAGCTTAAGCTGTCGTATGAAGGTGGATATTGGAACCGCTGCCCCGGTCATAGATATCCATGAGCTATAAGCCAGAGTTGAGCTTGCGCCGCAGGTATTTGTGGTGCGTAAAGTCTAACCATCCATAAGCAATCTGCTGGTGAGGAGATATCAGATGAAAAAAGAAATCCCTATTGAACTGGCAAACCGTTTGATTAATCACGGTCCGCTTGTTCTGGTAACTTCACTCTACAAGGACAAAGCCAACATCATACCCGTTGCCTGGCAGACCCCGGTCAGCATCTCTCCCGCGTTGGTGGCCATTTCCATTAATCAGAATTCATTATCAGCGGAGCTCATTGACGCAGCGGAGGAGTTCGTTATCAACGTGCCACCTATCAGTCTGCTGGATAAAGTAAAGTTCTGCGGGGCCCAGTCAGGGCGGGAAGTGAACAAATTCGACCAGGCGGGATTGACGCCTCTCAGGGCCAGGGTAGTTAAACCATCGCTCATTGAAGAATGCATTGGACATATTGAGTGTCAGCTTTTCGGCAGACAGAGCGTGGGTGACCATAAACTTTTCATAGGCGGGGTGGTTTCAGCATCCGTTGATGAGGATAAATTCGATAACTTCCTGAAAGCTCATATGGATGGGTGCAGGACACTCCATCATCTGTGGGGGAGTTACTTTCTGTCTTCAGGAAACCTGATGCCGCTCGACTGACCTGGTTGCGGGTTAAGGATAAGCCAATCTACCCCCTCCCCCTTGAGGGGGAGGGGGTAAGTTAGGGGGGAGTCCCCTTATTGCATAGCCGCCAGCAGATCATTGCAGACCTGGGCACAACGGGCGCAGGTATCGGAGCATATCTGGCAGTGCCCATACTGCTCGGCATGTTTCTCGCACTCCTGAGTGCATTCCAGGCATGCCACTATGCACGTCTGGAGCTGGCTGCGCACGACATTCATTGGCGTTTCAGTCAGCCGGGAAAGCAGCCTGCCGGTTGTGTCGCAGATATCCGCACAATCCGTGTTCAGCCGAATGCATGCGGCGAGCATCGGATCTTTTTCACCCACACAGGCATCAGCGCAGGCAGTGCAGGTCTGACTGCACAGGGAGGTTTCATCAATAGCCGCCACCAGCTTATCCCTGTACTTTTCTACCGTCTGCCGATAAGGATGAGCGTCCAGCATCGCCTCAACATGGTGGCTCGTCACTTCACCATCTTTAGCCTCTGCCGGTGACCATGTGCTGATTCCCAGAAAAACACCAGCCAATATCAGCGCTATCCAGCCAATAACCGTCCATCTTCTATTTTCCTCTCATATAATCCTCCTTATAATCCCTTCTTCAGGTATTATTATCGAATAATACTACGCTCGCGGGAAAAATGTAACCTGAAGATGTATTCGACAGAAATGAATAAAAGTATTGCCGGGAGGATATGGATGCAGATCAATACACTGCTGAATGATATATAGATCAGCGGGGCTTCAGGGTGGACAGAAAGCAGCCAAGCTGCCATTTTCCCTCTTCACCGATAGTGATACCGAATGAGGGCGAGCCGCACTCTTCCAGACAACTCTCTCTTCCCCATCCGACGCTCTTTCCAAACCGGACGTACCACCAATAATGTCCATCGGTGAATTGACCGTTATTTGCCTGATCAGCCACTTCTCCCTTGCTTCCCTCCAGCAGGGTGGTTATCAGCCGGCAATCTTCTCCCGGCCCGCTGCGCAGCTCCAGGCTATGGCCGGACATGACTTCCACACACTCACCACTACTGAATCTGGAGGAAGGAGGGTCAGGAGGTATGTCCTGAACCATAGCCCCAGGGTAGTAATACTCGAGGATCCGGCGGTAATCAATGCCCTGATTGGCCATGGCCTGAGCACCTCGCTGGCACAAGCCGACTCCATGACCATAGAGGGAGGTATAGCCGCAGCCGCACCAGACGCTCCGGCAGTAGGGGAGGTAATTGATCCAGACTTCCTCGACATTGCGGGTATGCCCATCGCAGTGAGCAAAGTAGTAGGCTTCGATAATGCTGCCTGCATAGGTGGCGACCACCCGCTGCGTATCGACGACTGCCTGATCCGTATCGCCATAATGCAGCGGCGACCATGCCTGGCAGTGGGTTGTCGTGCAGACATCCGCTCCCTGATCGGCGTGTCTGCACTGGGTGGCCGCATAGCAGCGGGCTGCCACAGCCTGGGCCCTCAAAGCCTGCTGTGGCCATCCGGTAGCCATTTCCCGCGGAAGAACACCTTTCAGATATTCGTCCATGTCCATGACCTCGACATGGCCATCCGGCATCAGAACCCTGATTGCAGCCGGAAGGTAATCTCTCTCCCTGGAAGGAAGGCTGAATCCCCGCTCTCTTGACCAGTCATCAAGTTTTTCTATCCTGGCCAAAGACTGCTCAGGGAGCATAAGTCTTGAATCTATGATTTTTCGCTGCCAGGGAGAAGGATTTTTCAGCACCATCTCAAAATCAAGGCGGGTCACCTTTCCCTCGAAAACCCGCTGCAGCGTGTTCGACATACCGATATAACCCACAGCCTGAACACTAACCTCATACCTGCTGCCGAAAAGGGTGCTTGGCGGAGCGCTCAATTGGTACGTCCCATCAGAGCCGGTGATTACCGAGCGGCCAAGCGCCTTGATGCTCACTACGGCTCCGGCGATGGGCTCTTGTGAGCACAGGTCGGTCACTCTGCCCTGAAAGCCGGTTTCAGAGGCCAGGCCCATGCTGCATCCGCCTAAACCGGGGAGAGATAAAGGAGGAATGACCATGACCAGGGAAAATGTCAGGGCAGCAATAGTCAGAGACATGGTAAAACAGGACGGACCGGGTAATGCCGATGCCTTTTGGGGCATGGTCAACACTCCATAATCATACGGTAGTGTAGCATTGTCATGGTATGAACCGCAGCGTTTTAAGCATCAAATCGAAAATGTCCGCGTAAGCGTGCTGTCGGGACGGCTCACAGGAAAACACCTGATAGGTATAGCCATTATTGGCCACCCAGACATGAATATAAGAAGCATTGCCCGAAGGCTCGTGCCATACGGCTTCCCGGTCGCCCTCGGTCACGGTCTTGCCTGCACGCAGTGCCGGATGCTCCGGATTCTCCTTTCTCAGCCAGTCCTTGATCGAAAGCCTGTCCGGATTCTCCCAGACGATGAGGCTGCAAAAAAAAGCCTTGCTCTGCGGCTGATCATAATCCCTGGCCGGGCTGAAGTCGGTATGCTGCAGGGTATGCCGGACCGGTATCCCCGGGGTATGCGGATTATCCTCCCGAACATGCCAGGTGTTCGGGTACTGTATCTCATACCCGTACTGGGCATTGGTATACACCTTCCAGCCGGAGGCGGGAGCATCTGCCCCCATCAGCGGGGCAGGGGCACTGGTTTTCGCTTCAGCAAGCTCACCGGCAGCATGCCGCGCGGGGGGATGGCAGCTTCCTCCCAGACCTGCGATGAGCGCGGCAAGGATGAACAGGGCAAAGGCATAAGCCGAAATCGGCCTTTGTGGCAGGGGAGGGCGCATTATAGGTTTGGCATGAGTGCTATTAAACATCTATCCTTTGTACGTAACTCCTGACTTCTCCGGAAAAGTTCAGCACATGTAAGGTGGGGCTGCTTTTTTGCCCCACCAAATACCGCGCCCAAGTCAAAGCGGGTGATCCCGGAATTACATTGCTGCTTTGAATACCCTAGAGCGATGGGAAGCCGCCAGGTATCAGCAATCTTGAGCCTGGAAGTTAATATAATCAACTAAACGTGTTTTGTCAACTGCCCCAAAGGGGCCATTTTTCCCAGCGCAGCCTTGGAAAAAGGCTGTAGAGTCTTATTTAGTGGTGGAAAATGCTGGAGAAAGTGATATAATAAATATTTTTCAGGTGAGTTCTTGCCAGGAGTTTTAACCAGCCGAAGGAATAGACCTATTGCAGCCAGCCATGCCAGGCTCATGCTGGTTACCGTCGATATCTGGCCAGATGGCTTTGGTTGTTTTAAGCTGCCTGGACTCGATATATATCCAAGCCTTGTATTCAGCTTACAAGGTCAAGCTCAAAAGACAGCTTTATCGCCGATAAATTTATTTTATATACAGAATATACAGGAGTATTTAGATGGCAGAAAGAAAAAGCCAGCATTGGGGAGATCAGGTTGTAAATCAGATTCTTGCTCAGCCCAGGGCGGAAGATCATGTTTACCGCATCGTCACCGGAATCACTCCCTCCGGACGAATTCATGTCGGGAATCTGCGCGAAGTGGTAACGGCAGATGTGATTTACCGCATTTTACAGGAGCGGGGAAAGAAAGCGCAATTGCTCTATGTGGCTGATGATTATGATCCCCTGCGCAAGGTCTATCCCTTCTTGGACCCGCAGAAGTATCAGAATTTCATCGGTCACCCCCTGAGTGATATTCCCTGCCCCTGCGATCGGCACACAAGCTATGCCGAGCACTTTCTGGAGCCCTTCCTGGCCTCCATGAGCCAGTTGAAGATCGATTTCACGGTTTTGCGCGCCAGTGAGCTGTATAAGTCCGGCCAGTACAACGAGGTTATATTTCAAGCTCTCGAAGCCAGAGACACCATCGCCGATATTCTCTTCCGGTTGACCGGCAAGGAGATCGATGAATTCTGGTCCCCCTTTGTACCGATCTGTGAAAGCTGCGGCTCTATGGCTGAAACCAGAGTCACCGGCTGGGACAGGGAGAGAGGGCCGGTGAGCTATTCCTGCCAGCAGTGCGGCAGCCAGGGATCCATGCCGGTTCAGGGCCACGGCAAGCTGACCTGGCGGGTTGATTGGCCTGCCCGCTGGAGCTTCCTCGCGGTGGATATCGAACCCATGGGCAAGGACCATGGCAGCAAAGGGGGCTCGTATGATACGGGCCAGGAGATTGCCCGGCGGGTATTCCACAAGGAGCCGCCTTTTCCGATTGTCTATGAATGGATACGTCTTGAAGGCATGGGCGATATGTCCTCCAGCAAGGGGAATGTCGTGGCCATTGAAGACGTGCTCAAGGTAGTCCCGGCGGACATCCTTCGCTATCTGATCATCAAGGCTCAGCCCAAACAGCGGATCAATTTTGATCCGGTGAACCAGTTGCTGAATGTCTTCGATGAGGTGGACAATGAACAGGCCAAATACCGTGATCCGAGGTCTCTGGAACTTTCCCGGGCCAGCGGCTTTGTACCGATCGGAGTCCCCTTCAATCACCTGATCAACATCGTCCAGATTGCCGGTGGCGATCCTTCCAGGGTTTCCGCCATCCTCCAGCGGGGTGGATATCAGATCCCCGATTCGACAGCCAGAGAGCTTGAGGAGCGCTGCCAATACGCTCTCAACTGGCTGGAACATTTTGCGCCTGCCGAGTACCGCTTCGCTGTAGCCGGGGCTGTCCCCCAATCGGTTCAGTCTCTTACTTCCAACCAGCGCAGGGTGCTGGGAAAACTGTCCGCTCTGCTGAGCACCATGCTTTCCCAGGGAGGCGATATATCCGCCGAAGAGATCCACCGGTCATTCTACGAGGCGGCCAGGGAAGAGAAGGATTTATCGATTAAAGAAGTCTTTCAGGCTTTTTACACTGCTCTTATCGATAAGGAGAATGGCCCGCGGGCAGGATGGTTCATTAAAACCATTGGGGTGGAATTCGTCCAGAAGCGGCTCCATGAGGCATCATTGGCGGGGTAGCTTGTGATTGTGCCCGATGGATAGGAAAGGGAGGAGATTGATGCCGGTTCAATTACCACTTATTATTCCGCAAAAAGACCAGGCAGATCTAATACAAGAGGTGTTTTCTCACGAAAACGTTTGTCCTCAGCAGGAGCGGATTGCCCTTGAAAGAAAATATGCTCCACTCCTTAAACAGACTGATAAGTTCAGCCGTAAGCTGGTTAGCTACCAGGGCAATAAAGGTGAGGTTATCCACGGATGGATTCAATATAAGGAAGGCTTCTCATCCCAACTGGTGGAAATTTTAATCCGCAGATTCGGAATACAGCCAGGAGACACTATCCTGGACCCCTTCAGCGGTTCGGCCACTACTCTTCTGGTAGCGAAATTTCTCGGTATCAACGCCTTTGGCATAGAGATACTTCCGCTTTGCCACCTCGCCTGGGAAGCTAAGTCGCATGTCCTGGATTATGACCTTCAAGAGCTCAGACAAGTTTATCAGCAGCTTACTCAAAGTGTGCCGAACAAAGCCTCAGAGCAATTCCCTCATATTGTCATCACGGAGACGGCCTTTCCGCCGGAAACTGAAAACGACATCATGTTTTATACTCAATGGTTTGAAAATCTGGCTATCAGCGATCCGGCCAGAACACTTTGCAGGCTTGTCGTAACGAGTATTCTCGGAGAGGTGAGCTATACCAGAAAAGATGGCCAATATTTACGGTGGGATTATCGTTCCGAGAAAATCCGGAGTCGGAATGACACGAAAATTTCTCTCGGTAAAGAGCCTATTAAAAAGGTAGATAAAGGGCCATTGCCATCAGTGAAAGAGGCACTTCTTCGGTCGTTGAAGGGTATCTTATCGGATATAGAGAAATTCCAGCAGATCCAATCCAGAAAGAGTCATCAGGAGGATAGCCAGCAAAAATTGATTCAGGGAAACACCTTAACGGTTTTGCCCGCCTTGGCGGCAGATCAATTTTCCGGTGTCATCACTTCCCCACCATACTGTAACCGCTATGATTATACAAGGATTTACGCTCTGGAAATAGCTTATCTTCAAAGAGGCCAGGATATTCGGGAATTGCGGCAGAATCAGCTTTCCTGTACGGTCGAAAGCCATTCAAAATTGAACATATTGCAGAAATGCTACCAGTCTCTTGGCCAGCAAGATAATTACGATAAGATCCTCAATACTGTTCAAAATCATCCTGTTTTTACTGAAATCAATGATGCCTTACAGGCAAGGTGGCAGCGTGGGGATATGAATAATAAAGGTGTTCTCAGTATGGTAGAACAGTATTTCACCGAACTGACCTTTGTATTTGCGGAGCTTTTTCGCACATGCCGAAGCGGAGCTCATGTAGCCTTTGTGAATGATAATGTAAGGTATGGGGGTGAAGTGATTCCTGTTGACTTACTGAGTACCAGCCTGGCCGAGAATTTAGGGTTTGAGCCGGTTACGGTGTATGTTCTACCCCAAAGAAAGGGTAACAGCAGTCAGCAGATGGAGAGGTTTGGCCGCCAGGCATTACGGAAAAGTATTACTGTCTGGAAAAAGCCATAGAGTTAATAATCCAATCCATACAGGTCAGAAGGTTAAGGTGTAAAAATGGCCCCGCCAAGTGAAAAACAGATATGGTCAGTGGACCAGATAGCGAAAAGCGAATTCTTTCATCAAAAGCTTCATGAATGGGAACTGCTGGAAATTGCTGACCAGCTTGACAAAATAATGGGTGAAGAGCTGGCGTGGAACAAAGCGGAAATAGAAATTTCAGATGGTGCCTGGAATAAGGTAATCCATCGGGGAATTAAACCCGTCATGGTCTTTGCTCATCCGCAAATTCTGAGAGATGTACCATGTTCAACCAGGTATTATCGAATGCTGGCTATGGTTTCCCAAAAATCTATGCACAGGGTTGGACTTTCGAGTAAGCGGCATGAGGATGGGTGTATTCCTGATTATGAAGCATCTTGTGCTATAGCTAAACACTTAAACAAAATTATCAGTAATCTGGTCGAGTCGGACGAGAAGATAGATGCGCGCGAATTCGATCTCTGGCGAGGAATGGCAGCAGGATCACAAGCTCAAGGTTCTTGGCAAAATGCGAAAGGCCAGAAAATGGAGCTCACGATAAAAGGTATCATCCGCCGCAGACTCTTTGAGAAGGGCTGGGTCTTAGCGGAAATAGATGATACACCACGGGTGGTGTTGAGTGATAAGAGGATAGCAGCCTTTGCCGATGAGCCGGATGTTGGATTCTATGAGAATGATAGAATCATAGCTGCTGTTGAAATTAAAGGGGGAATAGACACGGCTGGTGTTTTGGAGAGACTTGGAGCGGCAATCAAAAGTCTGCGACGAGCCAAAGAAGAGAATCCGGATTCAGTTACCATACTTATCTTACAGGGTATATCCATGACTCAGCAATCGATGGTTGACCTTAAGACCAATCGAGAGGCAGTGAACTACTGGTTTACCATTGAAGAAGTACTCGATGATGAAGACAAGAGAAAGGAAATATTCAGCCTTCTCAGGATTTGAATCCGTGTTTGGCTTTCATAGTTTTTCCTGTTATCCTCAATAACAGTATGAAAGATTTTAGAGAAAGTGGAGAGTAACTCATGAACCCTGAAATTCAGACCATCGTGGCTGAGTTACACCGGCACTTTGAAGCGATTTATGGTGACCGACTCGTGCGGATGATACTTTTTGGTTCCCAGGCCCGTGGTGACGCCGAACCGGGGTCAGATATTGATATCATGGTAGTCCTCAGAGAGTTGGCAAGTCCAGGAAGGGAGATCTCCAGAACAGGCGAAATAACGGCTGAGCTCTCGTTGAGATATGATGTTGTAATTTCCTGCACCTTTATCTCTGCTGATTGTTATGCAATGGAGCAAAGCCCATTGCTTTTAAATGTGCGCAGGGAGGGGGTGTCCGTATGACTGTGGAGCAGACTGCGCTTCTCCAAAAGTCACAAGAGAGTCTTCGGGCCGCAAGATTGCTTGCAGAGCAGGGATTTTACGATTTTGCCGTATCTCGCGCCTATTATGCAATGTTTTATGTCGCTGAGGCTTTTCTCTTAGGTGAGGGCCTTGCTTACTCCAATTGAACGTGCAGAAAAGTTTTTGGAACTACCTCCCCTCATCCCCCATCACCCTGTGCAGCTTCTCACTCAGCTCCTCGGCTCCGTACGGCTTGGCAACCACTTCTTTGAAACCATATTTTTTGTATTCCGACATGATGGGGGCATTGGAGTATCCGCTTGAAACGATGGCCTTGACCCCGGGGTCGATTTCCCGCAATATCCGGATAGCTTCATCGCCTCCCATGCCACCGGCAATGGTCAGGTCCAGAATGACGCAGTCGAAGGGCTGCCCGGACTCCAGGGCTTTCCGGTAAAGCCTTACCGCTTCCTCCCCCTCGATGGCAAATTCCACCTCATAGCCAAGAAAACTGAGTATATTACCGGCAACATCCCTCATGCTTTGCTCATCATCCATGAGCAGGATCCTTCCCTGGCCGGGTTGCAGTCTCTTTTTTCTAATCTCTTCCCTCGCCTTCCTGCTGATTTCCTCCCTGATCTGCTCTTCGACTGCTGGTTTTTCCTCCGGTACCGGCAGATAAAGAGAAAAGGTTGTTCCCGCTCCGGGACGGGATTCTGCGCTGACATGACCCTGGTGTCTTTTCATTACGGAATAGACAACCGCCAGTCCGAGACCGCTTCCGCCGGGTTTGGTGGTAAAATAGGGATCGAATATCTTCGGCAGGATTTCAGCCGGTATACCTGGCCCCTGATCGATGATTGAAACTTTTACGTATCTTCCCGCCTGGAGCGGCAAACCGGCCTCCGGCCCGACAGTCACATTTTCAGCCTGTATCCTGATTACCCCGCCTCTGGGCATAGCCTGGGCAGCATTGATTATGATGTTATGGATTGCCTGGCTGATCTGGTCCTCGTCAATCTCTGCCAGCCATAAATCTTCCGGCAGTACGAATTCGCTCCTGATTCTGGAGCCGCTCAGGGAAAAGTTGACTGCGTCCCTGAGCAGGCCGGGAACAAAGGTGGTCTTCCTGATCGGCGCTCCGCCTCTGGCAAAGGTGAGTAATTGATGGGTCAGCCTTTTGGCCTGATTCAAGGATGCGTCTCCTACTCTGGTCAATAATTTAAAATCTTCGGTTCCCGGCATAATATGCCGCTTGGCCAGAAACAGGCTGCCGCTGAGGACGGTCAGGATATTGTTGAAATCGTGGGCAATGCCGCCAGCCAGAATGCCGAGAGATTCCAGTCTCTGGGCTCTCTGGAGTTCCTCCGCTATCCTTTTTCGCTCAGTTATGTCCTTGAAATTGATGACTATGCCAATCAGCCGGCCATCGGATTGCCGCAGAGGAGTGGCGGTGAGGATGCAGGGAATTTTCCTCCCATCACGGCCTGTCAGTTCGGTATCACACTCGATACGCTGCTCGCCAGCCAAAATCCTGGGTACCGGGCAGTCAGGGCTTCCACAGAGAATGCTGCTCAATACGTCGGAGCATCTTTTACCCACCGCTTCCTCGCTGCTCAGGCCAAGCATGAAACCCAGTGTCCGGTTAAAGCGGATCACCCGAAGCTCTCGATCGAGCACACACATTCCATCGCCTGAGGCATCGAATATCTGATTGAGCTGGGTGGAGGCGGATTCGGCTGCCTCTTCAGCCCTCCCGCGCTCGGCTATCTCCTGCCTGAGCTGTTCGTTGGCTCTGGTCAACTGGCCGGTACGCTCCCTGACCATTTCTTCGAGATGACCCCGATATCGCTCCAGTTCCTCCTCTGTCTGCTTTCGCTCAGTGATATCCAGAGTAATTCCCAGGAAAGCGGGCTTCCCGCGAAAGGGAATGGAAGCACCCCACAGGTCCACCCATCGGGGTCCATATCCACCGGGGATTACAAGGCGTATCTCACAGCACCTTGGTGCTGCTTTTCCTGCTTTCAGGTCATTCAAGTAGGCACGCACCATTTCCCGGTCATCGGGATGGACCAAATCCACGAAACACAGCTCAGTCACTTCTCCGGAGGATCGGCCAACGGTTTCCCTGAAGATGGGATTGGCATAAACCAGGAGATCATCCTGGGCGATGAAGATGCCGGACGGGCTGTTCTCGGCCAGCGCATAATACCTGCGCTCTACCTCCTGGGAGAGTCTGCGCGCCCGCAGCAGAATCTCTACCCGTGCCCGCAGCTCTATTGGAATAATAGGCATCAGGATCAATTCATCCACCGTGCGCCACAGGTGCCGGGTGATCATTCCCACATCGGGCCGGGAGGTGAGCAGCAGAAAGGGCAGATAGACCGGCTGCTCGGAATCTCTCCTGGCCTGCACCTGGTTCCAGAACCGGTCAAGGGAAAGGCCGTCCAGAATGCCGAGATCAAAAGGGCTGCTTAATTCCTCCTTCTCCTCGGCTAAAATCACCTCATATTCCCTGCTGAGCAACCCGGCCAGAAGGCGGCGGTTCTCCCTGTTTTCCATAAAAAGAAGTATCCGGTCCATGATCACCGTCCGACCAGGCTGCGGATCAGGGTCAGCAGTTCCTTAACCACCAGGGGCTTGGTCAGTACTCCCCGTGCGCCGTGGCTCAGGCTCTCCTGCTGGAGGGCGTGGCTTGTTCCGGGAGAGATGATCAGAAAAGGAATCGAGGATTTTCGCAACCGCTCGCACCGGTCCCAGATGTTCCGGTCGTAACCGGCCAGGTCGAGCAGCACCAGGTCCAGGACTTCCCCCCGGTCGAGGATTGTGTCCAATTCCTCCAGGGCGCTTACTCCCGTGACCCGATAGCCCTCTTTTGCCAGGAACTGGCTGAGCAGCTCAAGGTTGCGGGGGTTGTGGTCCACAGCCATGATCAGAGGTTTATCCTCCATCCCTCAGCCCTTCTCTTCTGGCGGTTTCACCCATTCCGGGGTTCCGCTCAAAATATTACGCAAACCGGTCAGGGGTTTGCCTACCTTGATCCCATAGCGGGTGATCTCGAATTCCCGCAGCCTCTTTTCAAAGTCGCTGACCCTCTTTTTCAGCACTCCAATAGCCTTGCGAAGCTCTCCATCGATCTCCAGGTAGCGCAGAAAGAGAACATTGTCCACCAGATAACTGATACTGCCTTCGCTGACCTGGAACTCGCCGGTTATATTTTTCATCTCGTCAATCAGAAGGAGGGTGACACCCATATTCACCAGGTACTTCTCAAGAGCATGGATGTTATCAGCCAGATTCTCACCATGAAGGGAAATGCAGTAGCCGCCGATACTGTCGACCATGACCAGTTGGGTTTTCATCTCCTCCACTTCGCGACGCACCAGAGAGGCGAATTCATGAGGTGTTACCTTCAGCGGCTCTATCCTGACTATCGAAAGCGTACCATGCTCGATCATGGACCGCACCGGGATATTGACTGACTCGCTGCGATAGATGATCGTTGCCAGCATCTCCTCTCCAAAGACATAGATCATCGACCGCTCGCCTCTTCCGGCAGCCTCCTTCATGAATTGAAGGCCGAGAGTGGTTTTCCCCACCCCGCTTGGGCCGCTGATCAGGGTACTCGTGCCCCGCTCCAGCCCGCCGTGCAGCATCTCGTCCAGTTCCGGCACCCCCGAAGGGACGGTCCCGGCAGTGAACTCCCGGATATACTTTTCGGGTAAAAGGATCGGAAAGACCTCTATCCCCCGGTCAGTCAGCTTCAGGGTATGGCGGCCGGAGCGAAAGCCGGAGCCGCGAAATTTGGTCACGCTGACAGTCCTGGCCCCTTGTTCGAAGGCCAGGGTAATAACACCATCACTGATGAACTGCAGATCATCGTCAGGGGCCTGAACACTGCCCTCGGAGGTAAGAAGTACGGTAGCTCCGTTATCAATGAGAAATCGCAGGAAAGAGAGCACCTGTTTCCGAAACTGAAACGGATCGGCGGTCAGATACCGGAATTGAGTTATGGCATCCACAAAGATCCTCTGGGGCTTGAGCTTTTCAATGCTGTCGATAATAACCTGGGTAGTAGGTACCCGCTCCACCTCGGCGGGGGAGAAAATGTCGTAGGCCTCCACTTTGGCAAAGAATTCCGGCTGAGGGCTCAGGTCCAGGAAATTGACATTTTCCAGGTTAAAGCCCATAACTTGCGCATTCTTGCGGATCTGGGGTTCCGGCTCGCCCAGGGTGATGAATAACACTTTTTCCCCCTGCTGCACACCTGCAGTGAGGAAATACAGGCCCAGGGTAGTCTTGCCATTCCCCGGCCCACCCCGTACCAGATAGGCACGCTGAGGAATCAGGCCCCCCTCGAGGATTTCATCGAGTCCCCTGATGCCGGTGGATAAACGGTCAGATAACTTGGTTTCCATATACAACCTCATATTAAAATAACATATTATTAAATATAGCACTTTTATCGCCTTGGTCTCGCTTTTATACATTTGTCGGACAAATTGCCATAAATCGATGAGATTATCCATATTGGGAGGGATCATGGGCATGACAAGGACAAGAGTTAAGTTATTTCATGTGACAATAAAATAGCCGGTCAATGCAGGAGGACATTGACCGGCTGCCTACAGGAAGTAGAGAAAAACATGTCTATATTATTGATCGAAGAATTAACGCTATTTCTTCGCTATTTTTTTACTCTTTTAGCACTTATTAGGGGCATTTTTTAATACAATTTTCAGGCTATACGCAGCGCCTGAAAAAGCATATCGGCTGCTATAGAGGCGGGCCTGTCATAACCAATTTTCTCTACTGCAAACGGCTATGAACAGATTCGATGATCCTGTATTCTACGTAATTAACTGTACCCCTCTACACAATTCGAAACAATAAAGGGGTTAGCGGGAGAAATACCAAACTGGAATTATGAAGCTTTTATTTGATTATGTGGAGTTTTCACATAATCCTCGATTATGGATGCTAAAAAGTACTTGAACGGAATCCAATTAATAGCTATCATATAATTATGAAAACTACAATTGATATTCCAGATGATGAGTTAATGGAAGTGCTCAAACACACCGGAGCTAAGACTAAACGGGAAGCCGTTGTATATGCCATTAAAGACTATAACCGAAGACAACGGCTTTCAAGGGTTGCCGAAATTCTGGGTACTTTCAAAGAATTCATGACCCAGGATGATCTTGAAGAAATGCGTGAAGATGATAAATGGAACAAAGAGAAGTAATACTGATAGATACGTCCAGTTGGATTGAAGCTTTGCGAAATAATGGAAGAACAGATATTCGCGAACGGGTGAGAATGATGTTGATCAATGGTCTTGCCGTATGGTGTGATATGGTTGCCATAGAGCTTTGGAACGGTGCGAAAGGGGATTACGAAAAGAGAAAATTAACTGAATTGGAAAATGTAATAACCTCTCTCCCTATGACGAAAGAAGTGTGGAATTTTGCCCGTGAATTAACAAAGAAATGTCGAAGTGCAGGTGTGAGCGTTCCCGCTGCTGATTTAATAATAACTTCATGTGCTTTATTTTATAATATCGGAATTGAACACTGCGATAAGCATATAGGTAAAATTTTAGAAATTTTTAAATGCGGCCATGAAACTCTAGGAGGCCATATTTCAAACTGTAAAAAGTAACAACTACTCAGGCACAAATGCATAGAGAGATAAGGGCATAAGTGGATAGAACAAAATAAGGGGTTAGATCGTATGACCTAACCCCTTGCTTTTTATGGCGGGGCCGACGAGGCTCGAACTCGCGACCTCCGGCGTGACAGGCCGGCGTTCTAACCAAACTGAACTACGACCCCGTTTTTTTTAATTTTTTCCTCTGGGCTCCCGGCACAGAGTCCAAATATGGGCGGAACAGGATTCGAACCTGTGACCCCCGGCTTGTAAGGCCGATGCTCCCCCGCTGAGCTACCCGCCCGGCTTGCTTGATAGCAGTAATTTATATCATGGCTTACAGACTCTTGTCAAATACTATTTTCACTACCCATGATTCTTTGCTCACGGGAGCGTCGCCAGGTTTGAGCGAGGTGATGAGGGCACGAGGCATTTACCGGGAGCCTGAACCGGTAACTGCGGCCTGTTGTTGCCTTCGGTATCGGACAACGTGTGCCTAATAAGCAATCGAGAATGAGGAATAGTCACCGCTGTAATTTTCCCATTGAATGTCAACCTTCCTCACATGCGCTCCAACAGGACCGCGATGGCACCAGGCAACCAGTCTCTCGACATCCGCCTTTTCCCCTTCGGCCACAACTTCCACGCTGCCGTCACTCAGGTTCCGCACCCATCCTTTTACACCTAACCGGCTGGCCTCGGATTTGGTTGAGGACCGGAAAAATACTCCCTGCACCATCCCTGAAATGAACAGATGAGCTCGAACCTTCATGATTGTTGCTCCCTATTGTCTTCCTTATCTTCCAGGAGCCTTGCTCCCTGGAGGTAATTTACTGGCTATTTGACTTCCGAAATCCGGTTGTTTGAGATTTCCTGAAGCTCGCTCATGAATTGCTTGATATCCTTAAATTGCCGGTATACTGAGGCAAACCGGACATAAGCAATCTCATCCAGGTTGTATAACCAATCCATGACCATTTCTCCAAGGTCATTACTTTTGATCTCCTTGCCGCTCAAGTCCTGAACCTTCTCCTCGATCCGGTTCACGAATCCTTCCAGAACATAAAGACTTATCGGCCTTTTTTCACAAGCTTTAATTAATCCGTTCAGCAACTTGTTCCGGTCAAAAGGCTCCCGGCGGTTATCCTTTTTTATCACCATACAGGGAATCTCTTCCAGCCGCTCGTAGGTGGTAAATCTTCGATTACAGCCAAGGCATTCCCTCCTCCTGCGTATCGACAACCCCCCTTCACTGTCCCGGGAATCCAGAACTTTACTTTCCGCGGATTTACAATATGGGCATTTCATACGGCAACACCCCCATCGGCAATCACTCCATTCACCGAAAAAATGAACCACCGGGGAGAAAAAACATCAGCTCTCTAATTATATTATTCTTCCAATAAAATATCTAGCAGATTCCGTTTAATTGAGCGAAAGATATGTGCTATCTTCCGGCAGGGGAAAACACCTTATCCAGAGGAATCTCAAGGCCGGGAATAATTCCTGCCTTCAACACCTGGCTGCGGGAATGGATCTCAGAACCAGGAAATCTCCCTGCCGATAGCCGGTATATCTCTACCGTCTCTTTATCAGGATCAATTATCCAGTATTCCTTCACCCCGAAAGCTTCATACAGATCCTTCTTCAACACCTGGTCATAACTTCTGGTAGAGGGTGAAAGAATCTCCACGATGAGATCGGGTGGCCCCTGGATGTTATCTTCGGTAATAATACCCTTATTTTGATTTGAAACATAAATCAGATCAGGTACCACGATATCGTGATCGGACAGAATAACATCACAGGGAGCATAAAAGAGCTCGCCCAGTTCCTGTTCCCTTAAGAAGGATGCAATTATTATTGCCAGATTTCTTGAAATCCGCTGATGCCGGGTGCTTGGTGAAGGGCTCATGAAATGATCTCCATCGATTATCTCATGCCGTTTCCCATTATCAGGAAACAGCACATAATCCCGATAGCTTAACTTCGGGCGATTCTCCCTGTTTTTTAAGCTCAGTGATTTCATAAGCTCAGCTCCTGTCAGTTAATACGGGATTACTGCTTCTCAATATCATTAACTTGGCACTACTTACCAAAAGGCCCCTCACCCCAGCCCTCTCCCCCCAAAGGGGGGCGAGGGAGTGGAGGAGGGCTATCCCCCATGAGAAAGGCATCGACCACAGGTAGGGTGGGGCTGCTTTTTTGCCCCCCACCCAATACCGCATGCGATCTCATCGCCAATCCTAACTGGTCGAGTAATTCCCCTGTAGTGCGCTCAGCTTTCATCTTTATTTTACTATGGTTATTAACCATAAGCAACGAAATAGGAATTTCACGGGAATATTGGGAATATATCGGTGAGAAGTATCAAGAGCGGGAAGGATGATATATGGAGGGATTGCAGGCTGGCTGCTCGATCAATCCATAGGCATGATTTCCTGGTACAGAAGTTCGAGCTGCCGGATCATATGATGCAGATCAAATCCCTGCACCAGGAATCGCTGAGCTTTTCCGGTGTATGCCAGTTGCTCCGGATGTTGCAGCGCGGATATGACCCGCTCAGCCATGGCCGCTGGATTGCGGGGCGGCACCACATATCCATTGATCCCGTTCCGGACAATCTCCCGGTTTCCGTCAATGTCGGTGGCGACAATGGGAATTCCGGCTGCTGTGGCCTCTACCAGGACCAGGGGCAGCCCCTCCCAGAGGGAGGTGAGGACCAGCACGTCAAGCTCAGGCAAAATCCGCTCGACATCTTCTCTCCAGCCGGCAAGGACAAGGCGGTCGGAAAGGGACAGCCTCTGAGCCAGACTGCGGATTTGCGGCCGCAGTTGTCCATCGCCCACCATCATGAAGCGGGCTTTCGGGAAAACCCGGCTCACCCGCTCAGCCATCCGGATAAAGTCCAGGGGAGATTTCTGCGGTTTGAAGCAGGCCACCATGCCGATGAGCGGTGAGGAATCCTCTTTCATGGCCCCCTGCTCCTGCATCACCTGATCACGGTCCCGGAAAAAGCGGTGAAGGTCAATGCCGCACCTTATCACCCTCCCGTGCCCGATCCTTCGGCAGATGCCGAGCTTTTGGGCCAGCTTCAGATTGGCACGGGAAACAAAGATGATCCGGGTGCTGACCCTGGCAGCCGCCTTTTCCAGAAAGATATAGAGCTTTCGCGCCAGGGGCCGCTGATAATCATGGAAACCGAATCCATGGACCGTATGGACAATGCAGCCAATCCCGGCGGCAGCGGCAGCCATTCGCCCAAGAATCCCGGCTTTTGAGCTGTTGGTGTGGACGATGATCCTCGGATTTTCCATCTTTTCCCGGTGCAGGATCAAAATAAGGTGAACCAGGGCGAGAAAATCCCACACCGGGTGAACCTGGCGGTGAAGGGCTGGAACGAAAATGCACTTCACCCCTTTCAGGGACCTGGCCTTTTGCACAAGAAGGCCGTGCTGACCGCTGATCAAAACAGGCTCGAATCTGCTCCGGTCCAGATTCTCCACCGTAGACAGAGTAGCTTCCTGAGCCCCGCCAAGCTCCAGCTTGGTGATGATCTGAACGATCCGGATTTTCCCGGTTTTTGTATCCGGCATGTTTCCCCCTGTGAGAATGTCTTCGGGAAAGATTATGCGGCTACCAGGGCATTCACTGTCCTGGCCGTTTCCATCCCGGCTACAAGTGCCTGTCCCATCGAGGAATATTCCCATCCGCCGTAGCGGCCAACCGAGTGGATGTCCTGAGTCTGCAGATACTGCCGGATAACGGGCAGGGATTTCTGGCGGTGTGAATCGAAAGTTACATAAGCACAGGGAATATCGAGAAAAGAATGTGAAATGACCAGATCGCTTTCCCGCAGCAGGCCGCAGTCGATGAGTTTGGACAGCGTCAGTTTCAGCATCCTGTCAGGATCGATCTGCTCGCCGGGCAGGTGGGAAATTTCCACATAGAGTGAGCTGGACCCTGAAGGCGCTACTCCGGAAGAAAAATTGGTGGGGAAACCCACCCGGTAGAAGGGATATTCTGATTCCGGGAAATAAATCCA
Source organism: bacterium (assembly GCA_040755755.1). Classification (NCBI taxonomy): domain Bacteria; species bacterium. The sequence continues at coordinate 247,456 of JBFLZW010000001.1, forward strand.
GTGCTGATCCGAGACTTTCTCGCGGGCTACACCGAGATTGAGACAAAATACCGAGGTGGAGCGCAGGTTTTCAGCCAGGGATTTTATCTGCGCCGGGGCATCGCTGATTATCCTGACAAGCTCCGGCAGAGGGATGGAAGAGATAAGCTGCTGGTAGCCGATTGATTCCCCATCCTGAAACCAGACCGCCTTTTTCCGGGTTTCGATCCTGACTGCTTCCATGCCGGTCCGGACCCTGTTAATCGAGGGCAAAAAACTCTTGCCGAGAACCTCTATCCCCCCCTCGGCAGGATAGTAAAAGGTCTGATTATAACCATATTCCTGCTCGTTCTGGTTAAAACAGCCCTTCACGACCTCCTCCAGATTGGGGACGGGAATCATGGACAAGGCCCAATCAAAGGTCATCTCCGCTGGATCGATCCGCCACATCTTCTGATTGTACGGCAAGAGAAAATGTCTGGCTATGCCCTGTCCGAAATTCCGGACTACCCAGTCTTTGAAGTTTTCCGGCGGCTGGGAAGTCGGAGATTGCTGATGAGTGCGTAAAAGCTCCAGCAGGCATTCGCAGATGACTTTCTGCGGCAGGCCGCTGAGATGGGCCTGAAACGGATACGGCAGATAGGTCTTATGAGTGTGAATACTGGCTTTCCGCTGATGGGAAACCCAGAAAATGTGGCCGATAGCTTCAATCAGATTCCTGATCCGGTTATCGTGAAAGTGAAGCAGATGGCCGGTGAAGTCAAAGGTAAAACCATCGCGGCAGACAGAGCGGCAAAGCCCTCCTGCCTCCTGCTCTTTTTCAAACAGCTCATATTCCTGCTTCAGATGATAGGCAGCGCTCAATCCGGTCAGACCTGCTCCAAGAATCACAACTTCAGTTTCATACGGCATACGATCCTCCCACATGCATTGCAAGGCTATGAGTTAAAAGTACTTCACATGGTCATATCAATCTTTTTCAAGAGATATCCAGCCAGAAGGAAGAAGGCGATGACGAGAAAGACAATCAGTCCGGCCCAGGCCGTCGTTACGCTGATCAGGATCAGGCTGCACACTCCCAGAACCACCGAAATCCCATAGGCCAGAAGAACGGTGGCCTGCTTGGATAAAGCCCACTTGCGCAGCCGGAGGGCAAAATGATCGTTGCTCCCTCTCAGGATCGACATGCCGCGGCGGTAGCGGATATAACTGACAAAGATCATCTCAAACAGCGGAACTCCCAGAATCATGAGGGGTGCAACCAATCCCAGGCTGGACCTTTCGGTATATCTGCCGATCATGGCCATGGCCCCCAGCAAAAGGCCCAGCAGGAGACTTCCGGCATCCCCCAGATAGATTTTGGCTGGGAAAAAATTATACCGCAAAAATCCCAGCAGGCTTCCGGCCAGAGCCAGAGTGGCTACGGCAATGGCCTGGTTATGATTCCACTGGGCAATGACAAAGAGAAAGAAACAGGAAACAAACGATACTCCTGCCGAGAGCCCATCCATGATATCGATCAGGTTCAGGGCATTGGTCATGCCGACCAGCCAGAAGAAGGTCAAAGGAATGCTGATCCACTCAGGGATAAAGGACAGCCGGATCATGATCCCGCATTTGATCATGGCCAGGGCTGCAATCACCTCCCCCATGAGTTTCACCTCAGGCGGCAGGTTCCCCACATCGTCAATAATGCCCAGCATGACCACAATGCTCCCCCCAAGGAGCAGCCCCATGACCTGGGGATCGAAGTCCGAAAAGGTGAGGGCCAGAGAAAAGAGAAAGGAGATAAACACCGCTACACCCCCAAGGTAGGGAATCGCGGTCTCCTGATTCTTCAGCTTTCCATCGGGCCGGTCAACAATATTGAGCTTGATCGCCCCCGTCCGGATGAGCGGCGTGATATGCCATGATAGAGCCAGGGCAATGACAAAGGAAAGAATGGCGGAGAGCATTGACGCACCTATATTAATTGACGCACCTATGGCAAATGGACTATAGTATAAAGGGAGGTGATAATTATGAGTAATGATAACGATGTCTATGATGTAGCAGCAGCAGGGGCAAAATTATCTGCTCTTATCAGCGAGGTTGAGCATCAGCAGAAGAAAGTGTTTATTACCCGGCAGGGGAAAAATATTGCCGTCATTATACCGTTTGAGGAATTCATCAATCAGCAAAGCAGGGAGCAGGCAAAAAATGGCTTTTGCCTGGCTCAGGGTGATTTGGCGGATATGAATACGGAAGATTTTGACAGGTTTCTCGACGATATCTATCAGGCACGGGAAGAAGCCTTCGAGAGGAAGGTTGATATTGATATGTAGTAAGAGTATGTGCGTTGGAATTTTTTGCCCGGCCTGTCATCCTGAGAGGGCTGTGAGATGGTCCAGTGCAACATCTTTTTTGAGTTGCCTGATGAGCTTTTTGATTGTCTTGGCTGTTGAATCAATAACAATTACTTCAGGAGGAATCGAGAACTCAAAGTAGAGTTTAAAATCCTCCTGCGTGGCAATGAGGATCATCGCAGAAGCATGTTTGGTCTTTGAAGCTTCATACAGTGAGCAGGCAGCTTCTACCAGTGATTCATTCCGCCGTTGTACTCTGACCGGAACCGGTCCCCCTCTATATTCAATCTTGAGGAGGGCATCTATCCCCTTATTCCTGTGGACAGGAGTAATATCCAGTCCGTAAAGGTGAGCAAGGGCATACTCGCTCACATTCTCGTATGCATCCCTGCCAGCCTGAAGAAGATAAGAATTCGTTTTTATTGGATTGTTCAGGCGATCCCTGGTAATTTGAATCGCATCGGTGGAGATATCTATCCCTATTGAATTGCGTTCAAGCAATTGAGCTGCCACGAGGGTGGTTCCGCTGCCGCAGAAAGGATCGAGTACCACATCCCCACGGTCTGTTACCAGTTCGATGATTCTTTCGAGCAGAAGGATGGGTTTTTGGGTTGGGTATCCGGTTCTTTCCGCTGCTTTTGGATTTAAAAATGGGATATCCCATACATCACCCAGAGGAACACCTTTCTTAAAACCATTCGGTATGGTTTTCCCCTGTGCATCCCTGGCATAAACCGCTTTTCCAAAGCTATCCCGCCGCCTCCGTTGAAGAATCTGGTCAACATTAGTGGCGGAGGAGTAATCCTGGAGTATCTCGTTGAATTTATAATTCTCTGTTTTTGAATAAAATAAAATATTCTGATGGCAGGGCAATAAATTTTTTTGAGAATTCGACCATCTGCGGTAATACCAGATAATCTCTGCCCGAAACATCTGGGGGCCAAAAATTTTATCTAATAAGAATCGCGCAATATATGAGGCATTCCGGTCGCAATGGAAAAAAATTGAACCGGAAGGACGAAGTAGCCGGTGCAATCGTTGCAGGCATTTATGGATAAACTCTTCGTAGGCATCAAGAGATTCCCAGGTATCAGAAAATTGGAACTCCTTTGTTCTATCTCTCGTGCCCAGTTTTTGTATTTTTTGGGTAAAAAATGGTGGGTCTAAATAGACAAGGTCTATACTTTCATCCAAAATATTTTTCAAAACCTCTAAACAATCACCTGGATATACTTCGGCTTTCATTTTATCTCTAACTTCTCTTCTGCGAGTTGTTCTAATATATGCTTAAAATCCACGTTTGTTCGATTGAGAACATACTCCCATGCAGCATCACCAAAATAGTAGTGACCACCCAGCCCATGATAGAGTGTTCTTAGGGTTTGTTGGATCCTCATCGCCTGTTTTCTATTGGGATAGCAAAACATGACCCTTACAGGAATATATCCTGCTTGAGCTACAGCCTTTAGGCGAGTATGTTCTTTGGTAATGTGATCTCCATCTGTGGTTGCATCACGCCACTTGATTTCTATAGCGTCATGGCCAATAACACAATCTATCTGAAAAGTCTTTGGACGCTGCCCCTCTGTATTGGGAATTTTTATCGATCCTGAATCAGGGTACTTGTATTTAAAGCACAACCTTGCTGCTTCTTCAAGGAATGAACCTGCATACTTATACAGGAAACGACCTTTGTTCTGATATAGATCAATAAGCCTTCCTTCCTCATCCGTAACCCCCAGAACTCTATATATAAGCAAATGAGATACATCATCATTGTCCATATCCTGAATACGCTGATCAATTCGGGCTTTTAACTCCTCAGCATACCGCTTCGCCAACTCTCCGATATCATCTTTAATACTCATTTCTGACCTTCTATGCAAGCTTTCCTGCTCTCACCTCGCAGGCTTTGTATCCCTCAATCTTGTTTACCATATTACAAAATAGCCACTGGAATTACAAGGGGAAAGTAGCCTTCACCCCTCATACAGCCTCTCAATCTGTTCAACAGTCTTCCGAAAGGAAAACTGATTCCGCACCCGCAGTCTCCCTGCTTCGCCGAGCTTTCTGGCAAGGGCAGGGTCTTGGATCAGGGTTGATATCGCCCTGGCCAGTTCCCGAGGAGAGTGGTCTGGCACCAGGATGCCGGTCTGGTTGTGGAGTACGATTTCCGGCACTCCCCCTACCCGTGTGGCCACCACCGGAATTCCAAACGACATGGCTTCCAGCACTGACATCGGAAGCCCTTCTTCCCTGGAGGGAAGAACAAAAAGGTCAAAGGTCTGGAGCAGAGAATCAACATCATTCCGAAAACCGAGGAAAAGAATCCGGGACCTGACCCCAAGCCTTTCAGCCAGTGCCTCAAGGGGCTTTCTCTCCGGTCCATCCCCAGCCAGGATGATCCGGAAATTGCCGCTGCCCAGTTCCAGGGCAGCGGCAGCCCGCACCAGGTCTTCCACTCCCTTGTCTGGATGCAGCCGGGCCACACAGCCGATAATCTGCTCATGTACAGATAATCCAAGGTTGCACTTCAGCCGAAGGATATCCTCCGGGTTAGCGCCCCGCTTCGTATCGACACCGCTGTAAATCACCCGGATCCTGGCCGGGTGAATCCGCTCCCGGACCTGGAGCTGTCTGGCCACAGCCTCGGAAACAGCCAGGGTATACCGGCTTAAAGGGGCCGTGATCCGGTCCAGCCACACAGCCACGGGGTGCTTATGCCGGGTCAGGCCGCGCTCCGAAGATATGATGAGAGGAACACCGGCCAGGGTCCCGGCTATCCGGCTCAAGATATTGGCCCGGTACAAAAAAGCATGGACGCAAGTATACTCTCCCTTCCTGATGAGGCAGGTCAGGCGGATAAGCCCCAGGAGGCAGCAAGCCGGAGTCATCCAGTTGACCTCTTCCGGCATGTTGAGGCTGTAGACCGGAATGCCCCGCTCCCGCAGACGCTGGGCGTAATAGCCTGTCTTTTTCAGGCTGCACACTTCCGGCTGAAAGCGGGAAGCATCCAGATGAGTAACCAGTTGAAACAGGAAGTTTTCAGTTCCGCCAATATGGGAAGAGGTAATCACGAAGAGAATGCGCATGGTTTTAGAAGGGAATAGGCCATGGCCTCATCTTCTCCGGTTACCCGGTCATCGATGAACATCCGGTGCCACAGCTCCAGCACCAGCAGGGCCCAGAGGCGGTAGCTGTGGTCCTTTGTCCCGCTGACGTGGCTGTCCAGAAGGTGCCTGACGGCCTTGCGGTCGAAGTAGCCGCGCTGAATACATCGCGGGTCCAGGAGAAGATCATAGGCCATCTCCCGCAGGTCCTTCCGGAGCCACTGGTCAACCGGCACTCCGAATCCCATTTTGGGGCGATATAGAATCTCTCGGGGAAGAAGTCCGCGAAAGGCTTTCTTCAGCAGAAACTTGGTCTGCAACCCTCGCAGTTTCAGGTTGATTGGCAGGGAAGCGGCAAACTCGATCAGCTTGTGGTCCAAAAACGGGGACCGGGCTTCCAGAGAATTAGCCATGGTAGCCACATCCACCTTGACCATCAGATCATCCGGCAGGTAGGAGTGCATATCGAGGTACAGGGTCCGGTCAAGATGGGTATTTCCCCGCGCCTGGCGGTACAGCCTGGCCAGGAGGTCTATCGAGTCCAGATTTCGAAAGCGATCCCGCCAGTCCTCCGAGTACAGGAGCTCCTTCCCCTCATTGTCGAAGTAGCAGATCCAGCGGGCATATCGGCGCTCAGGAGCATCGCCTGCGGCAGCCAGAAACCGCTTCAGCCTGCGGGTAAAGCTCTTGTACCTGGTCCCTCCGGGCAAAATCCTGGCCAGTTGAGGACAGGATTTGCGGGAAATGAACCGGGGGAAAAAGTCCATAGGGGCAGCCATGCGCTCGGCCAGATGGCGCTCATACCCGGCAAAAGACTCGTCTCCACCATCACCGTTCAGGACAACCGCTACCTTCTGACGGGTAAACCGGGCCAGGTAAAACGTGGGAATGGCCGAGGAATCGGCAAAGGGTTCATTGTAATACCAGATCAATCTGGGCAGAATCTCTATCGCTTTTGGCCGGACGATGAATTCCTGATGGTTTGTCTGATACTGCCGGGCAATCCGCCGGGCATAAGGCAGTTCATCATAAGCCTGCTCGCTGAATCCGATGGAAAAGGTCTGGACCGGCTGGTGAAGCAGGTGGCACATTACGGCCACCGTGGCACTGGAATCAAGGCCGCCACTCAGAAAAGCGCCCAGCGGCACATCACTCCGGAGCCTGATCCGCACCGCCTCCTTGAAAACCTCCAGGAACTGCTCCTCATAAGCCTGCTGGGTCGGCAAAACCAGTTTCTGCTGATAATCAAGGTCCCAGTAGCGGCGGACCTTCACATCCCCCCTCTGCACGGTCAGGATATGACCGGGCGGCAGTTTGGCAATGCCCCGGAAAATGGACCGGGGGGCCGGAACATATCCATAGGTCAAAAAGTGATGAATGGATTCAAGGTCCACCTCCCGTGGAATATCCGTATCCTGAAGAATGGATTTTATTTCCGAAGCAAAGAGGATTCTCTCATTGGTCAGGGAAAAAAAGAGGGGTTTTTTCCCTACTCTGTCCCTGGCCAGCAGGAGGCGCTGCTCGCGGCTGTCCCAGATGGCAAAGGCAAACATGCCCCGCAGGCGGCAGACGCAATCCACCCCAAATTCCTCGTAGAGGTGCAGGATGACTTCGGTATCCGTGGCTGACCGGAACCTGTGGTCCAGATGTTCCATGTCCTCCCGAAGTTCCCGGTAGTTGTAGATTTCGCCATTGAAGACGATCCAGCAGGACCGATCCTCATTGGCCATGGGCTGATGACCGGCGGGACCAAGGCCAATGATGCTGAGCCTTCGGTGCCCCAGGCCGGCATTACCCTGCACCCATACTCCCTCGTCGTCAGGCCCCCGGTGCTGCAGAATCCGGGTCATGCGACCGATAAGGTGAGGATCTGCCTGCTTGTGGTGATCAAAGTTTATTTGTCCGCAAATGCCGCACATGTGGCTTGGGGTCGGACCAAAGCATCATATTGTTTTATTTATGATAGACATCCTAAAAGTAGGTGTTTTCATGTCTTAGAAGGCCATTTTGGGGGACAAAATCATTACTGTAAGGTCTCTGTGGTTCCCGAAGCTCATACCCATCATTTGTCTCTCCCAGTGCGCCCTGCGGCCTTAATCCAGGCTTTGTCTGTATTTGTTCCTTCATTTTCTTAGAAGGTGAAATTTTAACCCAAAATTGCCCTTCTAAGGCCAGAATTGAATGGCTATTTTGGGATTACCTATTTTAATACCATATACTTACCGTGGTCCGACCCCGCAGCCAAGCAGCCATCCGGGCACCGGCTTTTTCCGAGGAATAGCAATCGACAGCACGCGCGCGGGCAGCCTGGCCCATCCGCTCCCGCAGCTCCCGGTCATGGATCAGAGTTAAAAGCCGTGATCGCCACTCATCCTGAGTCTTGACCACAAATCCTACAACGCCATCGATGATAATCTCCCGGTTTGCTCCCACATCAGAGCAAATGACCGGTATTCCCACAGCCAGGTATTGAAGAAGCTTGATGCTGAACTTTCCCCTGGCCCAGGGCGAATCCTGGAGAGGGCAAAGGGCGATATCCATCTGCTGCAGGGCATCTATCTCCCTGTCCTGCTGCCAGGGCAGGTAATGGACACCGATCCTCTGTATTTCCGCTGGCGGCGGGGAGCCGGACTGGATAAGAATCTCGATCCCGGTATCCACGGTATCCTGCTTTATTTCGCCGAGCACCCCTGCAAGTTGAACCAGGTCCGGATAATTCCAGGGACCGCCTGCCCAGCCTACGGTTATCTTCTCCTTCTGCCCGGTTCCCCTGTCTTTCTGCCGGTCCACGCTATTTTCCCGCCTGTCCGCACTGGCCGGGACAAAACGATGAGTATCAATTGACAGGGGAAAAAGAGAAACCGAAAAGTTGAACCGCCTGGCGTATTCTGCCAGGTACTCGTGAGAGACGATCACCCGGTCAGCCATCCGGATGATTTCCCGGATCTTGTGCTCTATGGGCTTGCCCAGATGAGTTCTGGCCAGCCAGAGAGCATCGTCGAAATAAAAGATCATGCACCGGGAACGGGCCCGGAACAATCTTTCCAGCCAGGCGGTAGTATGGTTTTCGTCAAGATCACGATGGACAAAAACGATATCGTACCGGCCAGCCCTCCACAGGTCGAAAAATCGCACCAGCAGCGAGAACGGATAGCAGATCAGGCAATAGACCGCGATCCGGAAAACCCGGTAATTCAGGCACGGCAGATTGATCAGGCCATACTTTGGCGGCCTCCGATGGGCAATGGCACAGCGGATGCCCGTGCGCTCAAGATACGGAATGAGCGAACAGACAGCAAACCGTGCGGAAGGGCTGTCCTTCCCCTCGGTCAGAAATAAGATGGATGGAGATTTCAAGGGTAGTGGTCAGGGTACAGACGTTCTCCATCTTGTATAGGGGCCTCCCTTACTCTCCTCTTCCTAGAGGGGGGAGAGCTTTCCCTCCACTCCCCCCCTTGAGGGGGGAGGCTGGGTGTGGGGGTGATGGTTATTACCACCCTCCCCATCGAAAAACAGGGAGCCCCTCTGACAAGAAAATGGGGAACATCTGGTTAGTCTGAGCTGTGATTGGCAGTTAGCGGGCTGTTGCCAGTATTTATATGGTCAGTAGTTCGTCCTTTGAATTACCAGGTTTTTACTTCCTTCATTCTTCTCCAAGAGATTCCAGGTCTGCGAGGTCTCTCTTTCTTCCTGTCTCCCGCTTGTTTAAAACGAGCTGCTCACGCCCAATATAATGAACTGGAATATCCCCATACTTTCCTTCTACCCGTCCAGCAAGGGCGTACTCCCATGATACCCCAGTAAGAGAAGTTATAATATCTACTCGGACCGGAGGGACCCCAAGCTGAACAACCTTGTCCGGGCTTTCAAAGTCTGATGGCGTTAATCCGATAGACCCGAAACCAAATTCATCAAGAGCTGCCAGAACTCGCTGAGCATTCACTGCATCAGGCTGAACAAGGATATCCAAATCACCGGTATAGCGCGGGACTCCATGAAAGGCTAAGGCATAACCTCCCACGATCATGTACTCAACGTGGTGTTCGTTGAATAACGCGAGCAGTTCTTTGAAGTCCGGGTAAATTTCCATGACGTTGCCTTCGTAAATAGTCTACCGCTGCCACCCGTTCTTCGGGTGTTTTACTGAGCCAGTAGGCTAAATCCTCCTTCGCGGAGGAAGAATCTTTCAGGCTCATTTTCTTTACAACTTTCTGGATCATAGTTTTGGGATCCGGATCTCCGGGTCGGACCAAGAGAACATATTGTTTTATTTACGATAGATGTTCCAATAATAGGTATTTTCATGTCTTAGAAGGCTATTTTGGGGGGTAAAATCGCTGCTGTAAGAAATCTGCTGAGGTTCCCGAAGCTCATAGCCATCATTTGTCTCTCTCGAAGTGCGCCCAGCGGCCTTAGTTCCAAGCTTTGCCTGCACATCCTCCACAAACTGCCTGCTGCCAACGGCGAGGCTGTCCGTCCATTTACTTTCCCGCGTTATCTGCCCGGCTGAGAGAGCATAGTCAACCTGGCTGCGATACAGCTCCTTCAGCTCATCCCTGCTTCCACAGTTGAGCAAACCCATTAAGCACTGGCAATCTATCAGTGTTATACCTTTGTCGAGGACTCTGTATCTCACTGTATCCGCTGAAGGGCCATTCTGAAGGGTGCCTGACGACGCCAGCTCTTACCATATTCATAGCAATATAGATCATGCAGTGCAGGAGGTGAGTATCACACTCTATGGCTGTCGCATGGTAGCGATCCTCCCAGTATGCCCCTTTACGATCTTTCCTTTGATTATACTCCTGGGCCGTCCGCCCGGCTATGAGCTGCATCGTTTTGGGTATTGCCTCACGGCAGCCGCCATCCATCACCAGCAGGTGGATGTGATTGGAGGTCACTATGTAGTTCAATATCTGGACTCCATAGCGCTTTTTTGACTCAAACAGCCACTTGAGCCAACTTCGCCGATCGTGAGCAAACTTTAGCAGGAACTCTCTCTCATGGCACCTGTGGGTAATATGCCAGATATAACCTGGCAGATAATGCCTGTTTGCTCTTGGCATTCTTCACATCCCACCCTCTCTCTTCCTTCATTTTTCTTAGAAGGTTGATTTTTAACTCAAAATTGCCATTCTAAGGCCAAAACTGAGTGTCTATTTTGGGATTATCTATTTTAATACCATATACTTACCGTGGTCCGACCCGGTAGTCCGGTAGTCGGGTAAATTATAGCATCCCAGATAAAAATGAGCAACTTCACCACACTGGATTCAGGTTCATAATATATTAGCCATCAGATTTATTCTTTATCGCCGCCTCACTTCTCCAGCACGAAATTCCCCAGAAACAGCGCATCCAGGCCGGTATCGAAAAAGCAGCGTATTGCTTCTCTCGGATGATTAATGATCGGCTCTCCCTTGATATTGAAGGAGGTGTTGAGGAGGATATATTCACCAGTGAGTTTGCCAAACTCGTGGATCAATTCCCAGTACAGGGGGTTTGCTTCCTTTCGCACCATCTGGGGCCGGACCGTGCCGTCGACATGGACCACAGCCGGGATACGGTCTCTTTTTTCCGGTTTGACATCAAACGAGGTGATCATGAAGTATTCGTCCCGAAAGTCTTGCAGGTATTCTCCCGCCTTTTCCCAGAGGAGGGAGGGACAGAAGGGGCGAAAGCTCTCCCGAAACTTTACCCGCTGGTTGATGATATCTTTATTTTCGGCCTTTAAGGGGCTCATCAGGATGGATCGGTTCCCCAGCGCACGCGGGCCGCTCTCCATCCTGCCCTGAAACCAGCCGATGATCTTGTTCTCGGCCAGAAGGCTTGCGGCCACCTGGCCCGGGTCTTTCACGAAGGTGTAATTGAGCTTTCGCTCTTTCAGGAGCTGTTCGATTTCCTGGTTGGAAAATTCCGGTCCGAAGGAGAGGCGGTCGAAACTTGTTCCCTGAAATTCCCGGTATTGATAATATACATACAGTGCCGCGCCCAGGGCGAGCCCTGAATCACCACAGTTGGGAAAGATGTGCTGCTCCTCGATCAGGTCTGCCCGTTCGTTCCAGATCCGCTGATTCAGCTTGACATTCAGGAACACCCCGCCGGAGAAGGCCAGCCGCCTGCACTGCTCTTTTTCCGCCCAGCCGAAAATGTACTGCTTCAGGCAATCCTCGAGCTTATATTGGGCTTCGGCAGCGATGTTTTCCCGGCCAAATCCTGCCGCCAGGCGCTCAACTTCGTAGGCTTCGTCGAAATGAAACTGCGTGGAGCCGTTTTCAACCCAATAGTAGGCCGGACCAAGCCTGGTGGGCCGGATCAGGCTGGTTCCCCGGAATTGCGGGAAAAGCCAGTCCAGAGCACCGGCACACCGCGAGCGATCCCCATAGGGGGCCAGACCCATGGTCTTTCCTTCACCGTCTCCGTGCCACCAGTGGAGGGCCTCGGTCACGATGCTGTAGGCCCAGCCTATGGATGCCTCCCGGTAGAGCTGCTCCAGGGGCATTATTCTGTTTCCCTCACCCAGCCAGACCGCGGTCGAAACCTCATCCCCCGCGCCATCCACGGTGAAGATCAGGCATTTTGTGTTCGCTGGCCGGGTAAAGTAGGCTGAGGCTGCATGGGCCAGGTGATGTTCGACGTTGATCAGCTTTCCCTCATTCCAGAGCCTGAAGTCCGGAAAATAGAGAGGAACCTGAAGGCATTCGGAAGGAATGCCAAAGCCCAGAAAATCCATCACCATATGCCGCAGGGGGGAGCTTTTATCGATTCCCAGCACCACCCGAAGGTCTTTCGGGGTCCTTTTCCAGGGGAAGGCGATATAATCCACCTCATTGATATTTTTGAGACCGGCTGCCGACAGGCAATAGCTCATGGCCTGCGTTGGCACATGGTTACAATGCTTGAGCCGGGTAAATCTTTCCTCAGCCGCATCAGCCAGAATTTCTCCATCCCGTAGTATAGCCGCGCTGGAATCGTGACCGCAATGAATGCCAAGGACGATCATTGGCCTTCCTCCCTTCCTTTGTGGTTATATCGATTGACTACATCCTGATATATCCGGAGCAGATTATCAGCCACCGCTTCAGGGTTATTGATCCGTTGCGCCGTGGTCCTGGCTGCCTGGGAAAGCCGGGCAACCAGGTTATCATCGGTCAATACCTGCTCCAGTGATTCGGCCAGAACCGCAGCATCTCCCCGGGGAAACATCAGGCAGGTTTTATCATGCTCAGCCAGGGAAAAAAGCCCTCCGACAAACGGGGCCACGACCGGGGTTCCCACCAGCATGGCCTCCTGCAGGCTGTTTGAGCTGTTTTCAAGATGAGAGGCTATGGCCAGAACCCGGACCATCGATAATACTTCAGCCAGTTGTCCTGCATCCTTGAAGCCGCAAAAAAGGACTTTATCCTGCAAGCCCAGTTGCTGTACTTTTCTTCTTAAAAAAGCTCCATAACCCTTGTGCGGAAAAGATCCATAGATGGAAAGGGTAACTTCAGGAATTTTCCGGCTGAGCAGGGAAACCGCCTCCACAAGGCAATCGACCCCTTTATATGCAGAGCAGGAGGAAACACAGGCAATGGTTGCTGGCCGTGCCGACTCAAGCGACCACTCCACCTCGGAGAATTCTTTTCTCATCACCTCATGGCTTTGATAATAGACATATTCACCATTTCCAGCCAGGCTCATTAAGTGGCTTTTATCCCAGAGAGTCCGACCGATAAAGAAGCGGTTCATACGGAATATCCTGCGCTCGGTTTTAGTCTTCCTTTTCACTATCAGGTAGGATTTCATGATTCCCGGCGAGCGGAGGATATCCTTCCAGCCCATGCTGCCGAAATACACCTTAACCAGGGCGGACAGGATACCCTGAAGGGAAACCACTACGGGTTTATCAACCAGCCCGGCGATGAGCCCGTAGAACTCTTCAGTCCCATGCACATGGATAAGATCGGGATTGAACTCCTCGACGACCCCCAGACAGTCAGTCAGTTCTTTCCCGTACGATTGCAGATACTCGCAGATCCTCGATTTGGGAAAACAGAAGTAGGTGACCCCATCGAAATCGAATCTCCGGGATTCTGAAATCCCTGCAATGGCACAGGCAATACCAAGATGATTCTCCGTGCCTGGCCGGAATTCCGGAAAGTTGATCAGGGCCTCCTTTAAAGCAGGCATCCAGCAGCCCATGTAATCTCCCGCAAGCCCCAGGTGCCGGACCATCTCCGGGAACGGGGTGTTAACGAGCCAGAGAATTCTCATTTTTTAAGAATTCAGGAGTCAGGAGTCAGAATTCAGGAGTCAGGAGTCAGGAGTCAGAATTCAGAATAAAGACTTTCTTTTCTCCTGACTTCTGTCTTCTGTCTCCTGACTCCTATTGCCTTACCAGCCATTTTCCTTCCACATCATCCGTGCCGCGCGCCCAAGGCCATGCGGGCCGAACAGGGCCAGAGGCTCCCTGAGAGCCGCCTGGCTCAGCCAGCGCAGTGCCTCCCAAGGCGCACCATTGACCCATGCTTCGTAAGCCAGAGAAAGGCAGGTTTCAGCCAGGCACCTGCTGCTGATTCCCGGAAGGCGGGAAAGCCAGATGCGCTGAACGCGCCATTTTGCCCGCCAGACCTGGTGAAGGTGCCTGCCGGTCAGCGACCGGCTGTGTCTGCGGTAGAAATAGAGGGGCAGGTTGAGCGGCTTCATGGTGAAGCGGCCAAGCACCCGCAGCCAGTACTCGTAATCCTCAGCCAGAGCGCACTCCGGATTATAACAGCCCAGGACCTCATAGACCCGGCGGTGATAGAGAAAACAGGCCCCGACACCGTTTCCGACCAGCATCCGTTCAGGCGGCGGTACCGGCACGGATTGCAGCACATGACCATATTCATCGACCAGCGAGTAGTCGGCATAGACAAAATCAACCGCCGGATGCGCCTCCAGAAAGCGCACCATACACTCCAGGGCTTCGGGAGCATAGAAGTTATCATCCGAGGTCCAGGTCAAGAGACCACCCGCAGCCTGCGCAAAGCCAGCATTCAATGCCCGTGCCAGCCCCTGGTTGGCGGGCAGGCTGATCCGGGTAAGGCGCTCGTCCCGATATTCCCTGATGATCGCTTCCGTGCTGTCCGTCGATCCATCGTTAACGATAATCAGCTCCAGATGAGCATAGGTCTGATCCAGACAGGACTGGATAGCCTGACGAAGGTACCGGCGTCCATTGTGCGTAGGCAGAACAATGCTGACCAGTTTTCCCTGCCGAGTGTTCATGATGGTGTCTCTGTTCGGACTTTGATTTCGGTATGCACCCTGGTATGCTCAAGGAGAATCGAGACGATTCTGGCAGCAGCCCTGCCGTCACCATAGGGATTTCGCCGGGCAGCCATAGCCGTACGGGCAGCCGGATCACGCAGGATGCGTCCTGCTTCGGCCACAATCCTTTCCTGCCGCGTACCCACCAGCCGGACCGCACCGGCCTCGACACCTTCAGGCCGCTCGGTTTTATCCCGCATCAAAAGGACCGGCACGCCAAAACTGGGGGCCTCCTCCTGGATGCCGCCCGAGTCAGTGAGGATCAGCGATGACCGCTTCATCAGATGAACCAGGGAGAGATAGTCCAGCGGCTCGAGCAGGCTGAGGTTCGCCACCCCCGACAGGATATCCTGGACAGGCTGGCGCACATTCGGATTCAAGTGCACCGGATAGACGAAGTGTACGCCGTCATCGGCAAACATTCCGGCCAGTTGACGGACAGCCAGGCACAATTGCCGCAAAGGCTCACCAAAGCTCTCCCTCCGGTGAGCAGTGATCAGGACGAGCCTTCCTTTGCGCGGCAAGGCAGCCAGGGGGCCGCAGGACCAGTCATACTCTCTGGCCGCCACTTCGAGCAGGGCATCGATTACCGTATTGCCGGTAACGAAGATATTCCGGGCAGGGCAGCCTTCAGCCAAAAGCGCCCGCCGGGCAAACTCGGTCGGAGCAAAGTGGATATCAGCCAGAAGGTCTGCCAGCCTGCGGTTGATCTCTTCGGGAAAGGGCTGGCAGCGGTCCTGAGTCCTTAAGCCCGCCTCGATGTGGCCGAATCTGACCCGGTGGTAAAAGGCCACCAGACCCGCTACCAGCACGGTGGTCGTGTCCCCCTGCGCCAGGACCCAGTCAGGCCGGACCTCCCGGATAACCGGATCAAGCCCGGCGCAAAGGTCTGCGGTCAGGCAGGACAGGGACTGGTCCGGTCTCATCAGGTTCAGATCGTAATCAGGCCGCAGTGAGAACAGCTCCAGCACCTGATCGAGCATCTGCCGGTGCTGAGCGGTGACGCAGAGCACTGAGTGAAAATATTCCGGATACCGCGCCAGTGCCTGAATCACCGGAGCCATTTTGATGGCTTCGGGGCGGGTGCCCACAATGCTCAGAATGGTCAACATGGAACACAACACCGAACGGCGGCAGTGGCCACATTATTGAATATGGCCCTCATGATCGCATGGATCTCCTGCCTGCTCTTTTCCCGGAAATCGAGCAGATTCTCCCTGATTCCGGAATATTCTTTTTTCAGGTACCCAATGCCTGGCGCCAATTCTGCAAGGTTGAACAAATCAATGGATAGCTGCTCCATACCTGCCGCCTTGCAGAATTCTGCATTCTTGGGCTGATACGACAGCGAAAGAAAAGGAATCCCCATCTGGCAGGCAAAGATCAGAGAATGCAGCCGCATTCCCGCAAAGTAGCGGCAGGGGAGGTAGGAATCGGGTGAAAACACATCATCCACCTCGTCAAAAAATGGCCTTAAAAACTCTGAATCCGTTTCCCCACCAGCCTCGGTGTACAAAGGAACCGGAACCAGCCGGGAAAAGTTATCTTGCAATATCTTCACAATCCCCTCTGGCTTCCATTTCTGGAGGGGGTAAATCCGCTCCAGAATGGGAAAGCGATGGTTGAGGCGCTGCATCCAGCGGTCATACCGCCCGCCGTGCTCACCTCTCCAGTATGGCCACGGTCTGAGATTTACACCGCAGGTGTCAGATGAGACCGGATCGATGATTTCAAAAGGGTAGAGGAAGCTCACATCAGGGCCGACGATGACCTTGAAGTGACAGCCAAAGAGTTTCCGGCTCGCCTCATCCCTGACCAGGATGAATTCCGCCCTGTCCTTGATTACTTCGATGAGTCTCAGGTTATCCGAGTGGCAAGCCTCGACGCTGATACCCACACACCCAAACCGTGCTTTCAGGCGTTCGATCAGAGGGGCATAAATGCCAAATCCCCGCAGGATCAGTCCGCCTCCCCCGAAAAGGACATAGTCGCAGCGGTTTAAGTCCTCGATTCTGGCCAAGGCATCGTCAAGCCCTGCTGTAACGAGAAAATCGCTCCCGCCAAAGAATTGCCGGAGGCAAAAGAGCATTCGCTCATCACCGGCATTTTCATGCCCGTACCAGCCGATGAGTCCAAGGCGCATCACTGCTCTCCATAGGTCCAGAGCATGTCAAAGGGCATATCGATAACCGCTCCTTCTACCCTGCCGGAAAACACCCGGTTATACAGTGAGTAGAAAATCTGGGGAACCGCAGCCACCGGGTACTCTCTGGAGCCCTCCACCCCCGGAACCATGTCGGGCTTCCCCCCCTCTGTCCTCTTCAGTCCGCTGTCCGTATCAGGGTAAAAGAGGAGGAGCCTGTCAGCCAGCCTGCGGGCATGGCTGATCAGCCTGACCTTGCCATCATCGTCGAAACACTGAACCAGACCACTGTTCCAGATCAGGTCATAGCGGCGCGAGTGAGAGAAGAAATCCTCCACCAGCAGGTCCGCCGTCAATCCATACCGGCGAAAGTTTCTGGCAGCCTGAAGAATCGGCTCCTCACGCACATCGAGAAGAGTGATCCGGTATCCTTTTCGAGCCAGCCTGAATGAAATGTGCCCGGTGGAACTGCCCGCTTCCAGGATAGAAAATCCCTGATCGAGGAACTTCACCAGGATCTGATAAAAAGCCTGGCTGGTTTTGCTCCACTCGTAGGGACTGTGCCACCTTTTCAGCCACAATCCGACCATAGCCGCTCCAGTTGACAGAAATACTTTGTCCCCCAGGAATTGATTTCGGTGTGAACATGATGATCGAGATTCCCTTCGGCATCCGCATATTGAAACAATCCGCCGCTGTCATGACGGGACTGAACGCCCCTGGCCCAGGCCAGGATTTGGCCTGATTCCTCCTTAAAGCCGGCCTTGAAAAGAAGCATGGCCATCTGAACGCTTCCGGAAACATATGCATAGGGCAATTCGGGAGAATAGGCTAAAAATCCGCTGGGGTGAAGCCGGGGGAGGATTTTATCTTTCAGTTGATCGCGGACAAACTCCATTTCTCCGATCGCCGCCAAACCTTCCAGGCAGTAAGCCATGGGATGAGTCAGGTGAATCGTGCAATTTCTCCGGCCAAAGAGAGCCAGTTTTTCCGCCGCCAGCCGGTACCGTGCCTCACCGCTCAATTCACTGAGCAGGAGCAGTCCCTCGATATTTTTAACCTGAATAGGGGAGAGGGACGTTCCCCAGGTTCCGGTTTTTTCCGCATACCGTGCCCTGGCGCGAAGATCATAGACCGGAAACATGCTGCCATCGGGCAGTTGCATGCTGCACACGAACCCGGCACATGCAATTGCCCTGTCAAGATAGCTCTCTGTGCCTGTCCGTTTGTACAGGCTCACCAGGCCGTGCATGATCTGTGCGGTGTCAAACGTATAGAGCATGTGCCGGTTGGAGAAGCTGGGAAAGCCTCCGCACGGATCCTGTATCCTGATCAGCCGCGCCGCAGCTTCCAGGATTTGAGCCGGAACATCGCCATTGCGGGCTTCATCGGCGAAATAGCTGAGCAGGTATCCGGTAACCTCCGGATAGGGTTTGACCCATCTGCGGCTTGTAACATCATACGAATGGGCCAGCCCGCTCCGGATGCAGGAAAGCAGGAATTTTTCAGCGGATGCGATCGAGCTTCTCGCTTCCCCGGGCACGATCCGGTTCTTAATTTCTGCTGTGCACGATATCATCAAGGACCCTCTGCCATCGGCTCTGCCACGTGTGCTCTGCCAGACACCTCTGGTATGAGTTTTGGGCCATCCATGCTCTCAGGTGCTCTTTTTCCCGATACCAGGATATGATCTGCGGCAATTCACTAGCCCGCAGGTATCCGGCCAGTTCCAGGCCGTACCTGAAATACTGCTCCATTTCAGGGAAAACCTGGCTGATCAGGAGCGTCCGGCAGGCTGCTGCCTCAAAAATCCCCACCTTGACATTCGTATAACCGGCACCGGTTTGAGAGAAAGAAAGATACATTCTGCCTGAGTTAATTGCCCGGACATGATCCTCTCCATGAACCGGGAGAATGCCGCTTCCCCATCCCTTTCCAAAGAGCCCGACGGAGAAGCGTCTTTCGAGCGCTTCTACGATCTTTATCCGGTCAGGACGGGCATGCCCGACTATTACCAGGTCAAACTTCTTTTCAACCTCCGGCAGCGGCCTGTGCAACCTGGGTGAGGCAGCGAAAGGCAGATGATGGATATGGACATCGTGGCTTCCTGTGCCGCTCTTGCCATATTGGTTCTCAAGGGAAAAAGCCGAATTGGTATAGTACAGATCATACAGGTGTGCGTAAATCCTCCCATGATAGGGAAAAACATCAGGATCTGACAGCGAAATACCGATGCAGGTTACCTGCTCTTTTCGAAGGAGCCTGATCGTTTCCGGATCAAGGGACAGTCCGCCGGAATTGACGATGACAAAATCAGCCCGGTGCTCATGAACAATAGATAGAACCCGTTCATGATCAAGCCATTTGACCGGGTTTTTCGGGTTTACCCGGCCATCTTCCCGGTACCAGTTGCCTGGTCCCGAGCCATCGTAAATGCCGGGATCGACAATTTTCAGGTCGCAGAGCTGGGCAAGCTCATGGGCCATGAGAAAGACCACATCGTTTTCTCCCATCCAGTAGCTTCCAAAGTGAATTCCTCTCATGGTCAGTGGTCAGTGGTCAGTAAAGACAGTTGCCGGCGGCCAGTATTTCGTGGGTGCTTCAGGCTATGCACTAATCAGTTCACCCTTTGGTACTGGTACCCCGCAACCCTTCACCCGGGAATCCATGAAGTTCCATACTTCCTGAGAAACCGAGTCCCTGGTAAAAAAGGACCTGGAATGGGTATCGACCGCAAGTTCGGGGATCAGTCCCCAGCACAGGTAGCTTGCGCACACGCAGTCACGGAAGGGGCAGGTGCCGATAGGTTCAAACCGGATCGGTGATTCCGGATCGGCGAAGATATTGCCTGTAGCCCAGCCCTGGCCATTCCGAAGTTTCCTCATGGCCTGATCATAAACCTGAAATGGAGAAAGCCACTTCCACCACCATCCCGGCCAGCCGCTGTTGCCCCAGCATTTTGAATAGCTTCCGGACCCAAGATCGACATTTATGGAGTATTCTCCAGCATGGCAGATTTCGGTTCTTTTCTGCCCGTAAATTCGCTTTTGCAGCTCCCACTGCCTGAAATCACAGGTTTCCTTAACCAGTGCATCCTTTTCCGGAGAATAGGAACCTGATGTTATGGCCCCCTGCTTATCATATCGCCTGGTCATTCCGGCGACGGGCAATAAACCGATCTCTTCCCGGCAGCGTTCGCTTATTTCCCGAAGATACGGAAGATAAGCATCCGAGATGCAGAGGAATAAGGCTATCGATATCCCGGCGGATTTGAGCATCCGTAAATTGTCAAAATAGATATCCAGCGCCTTTTTCTGCTTGAGCTCCAGGTAGTGCAGCGAGGCGTCGAGCTCAAGTCTCGATCTCAGGTCGGGCGGAAAGTCGCAGAATTTTCTGATGACCGGGGTCAGGGTCATATTGGTCGTATAGGAGACCACATGGCCATGAGATAACATCCCGTGCGTAAAATCGATGATTCCCTCCCAGAGGAGGGTCTCCCCCGATGAGGCTGCTCCGAAGAATATCGGCCCGCCGAATCTCGCAGGTTCAAAGCACCTGATCATATGATCGACCGGGTAGGCAAATTCCCCCTTTTTCCCCTTGTGAGAGCCTACATAGCAGTAAGCGCAGTCCAGATTGCAGATGCTGCCGGGGATCCCTGCCCAAACGATTTTGCTCGGTCCCATTCCTCCTGGTTCTTTATCCATATTTTTCGTATCCCTTGGTCCTTTATCCATGATTTATCCTCTCCAGCTTCCAGTCGAAGTTTCCGAGAACACAGCCATAGCGCCAGGCATCCTTGATATTTCTCAGCCTTGATCCCGTGTCTACAATCATGAAACTGACTGCATCCTGATGAAAATCCTCTTTGGAAACAGCAGGGATGTGGGCTTCAACCAGGATTTTATAGCCGTCAGGCACCAGAAAATTACCGGGAACACGCAGGCTGCACAGGTATTTCCCGGGCTCAAGCGCAATGATGCTGCCATCGTTTGAATCCGAAAGATTGGTAAAGCAGACTCTCGATCCGTGAACGCTTTCGATCAGTACGCCAATGTCAACATCACGGACAGGAACACGAACCTCTATGGCCAGGTTGATCAGAAAAGGGTGCTTGACATCGAACTCGGAGAGAACCCTGCCGTCGCAGGACGAAACCCATATCCGCCGGAAGCCGACCCTGGCTGTCTTAGGCGGCTCAAGGATGGTGTCGGAGCCTGAAGCATCCGAACTGGTGAGATAGCTCTGAACAACCGGTTCCGTTTCCCCGATCTGCCGGATATGCCCTGCATCCAGCCAGATACAGCGGGGGCACAGGCTGCTGATGGCTCCCATATTGTGACTGACAAACAGCACGGTTCTGCCGCCCCTGGCCACATCGTTCATCTTGCCCAGGCATTTTTTCTGAAAGGCCGCATCCCCGACTGCCAGAACCTCATCCACCAGCAGGATCTCGGGCTCAAGGTGGGCGGCCACGGCAAAGGCCAGCCGCACGTACATGCCGCTCGAATAGCGCTTGACCGGCGTGTCGAGGAATTTCTCAATTTCGGCAAAGGCCACTATCTCATCGAACCTGGACCTGATCTCAACCCTGCTCATGCCCAGGATGGCCCCGTTCATGAAGATATTCTCCCGGCCGGTAAGTTCGGGATGAAAGCCGGTGCCAACCTCAAGAAGACTTGCCACCCGGCCCCGCAGCCGGATTTCACCTTCGGTCGGCTCGGTGATCCGGCTCAGGATTTTCAGCAGGGTGCTTTTCCCGGCACCATTGCGGCCAATAATGCCGATGACCTCACCCTGCCGGACGTCAAAAGAGATATCCCGCAAGGCCCAAAATTCCCTGACAGGACCGCTGCTGCTGCTGTTCGACCACCTGGCCTTGCCGCCGCTGAAGGGTGCCTTGAAAAAATCGGCTACTGTGTCGCGCAGCGTCTTGTACCGCGGCCTTGCGTGACTCATCCCCAGCCGGTATCGCTTGCCGATGCCGCATACTGAAATAATGGGCTTACTCATGGGAAGAATACTTACTGCTCTTCACTGACCACTGGCCACTGACCACTCTCTTCTGGCTTCTGACTCCTGGCTCCTGACTCCTGACTCCTGACTCCTGTTTAGATGACATCGGCAAAAGTCTTCTCCATCCTCCTGAAGTAGGCCGCACCGCTCACCATGAGCAGGAGGGTCACCAGCGAGGACAGGACCAGCCCTGGCAGATAGAGAGAGACTTTTTGCCCCAGCAGGCACCAGCGGAATCCGTCAATCGCGCCCACCATCGGATTCATCGAGTAGAGCAGCCGCCACTTCTCCGGCACAACACTGCTGCTGAAGCCAACGGGCGAAATATAGAGGCCGGCCTGCACCAGGAAAGGCACGACATAGCGCACATCCCGGTACTCGACATTCAGGGCGCACAGCCAGAGTCCACAGCCGATGGAAGTCCCAAGGGCCAAAAGGAAAAAGAACCCCAGCCAGAGCACGGCCAGGCCGGGCACAATCCGGTACCAGACCATCATGCCGATCAGAACGGCCAGCGAGATGAGAAAGTCAGCCAGTCCTGACAGGACCGCGGACAGGGGAATGATGAGCCGGGGGAAGTAGACCTTGGAAACCAGGCTGGCATTGGCGATCAGGGAACTGCTGCTTTCAGTCAGGGTATTGGCCAGAAACTGCCACGGCAGCAGGGCCGTAAAGGTCAGGACCGGATACGGAACACCATCGGATGGCAGGCGGGCGATCCGGCCAAAGATGACCGAGAATACGACCATAGTCAGGAGGGGCCGGATAAAAGCCCAGGCAATGCCGACTGCCGTCTGTTTGTAGCGGACCAGGATATCGCGCCAGGCCAGAAAGCCGAAAAGCTCGCGGTACTCCCAAAGCTCCGCCCAGTCAATCCCGACCCAGCCTGATGAAGGCTTAATGATGCGTTCTCCGGCAATCACCCCTTTGATCCTTCCCGGTCCGGTCTCACGCTCCCTGGCCCTGGCCGGCGCCAATGGTTGAGCCGCGCCTGGTTGCCTCAAGTTCCCTGGCCCTGGCATAATGGATTGCGGCTTCCTGCTCTTTTCCCTCCCGGGACAGAATAATCCCGAGGCTGTAGTGGGCACGGGCATAGCCGGGATTGAGTTGCAGCGCCCTGGCATAATGGGCCTTGGCCTCTTCGAATTTCCCCTGGGTGGCCAGAACAACCCCAAGGTTGTAGTGCGCCTTGTCCCAATCGGGTTTGATCCGCAGGGCCTCACGGTAGTGGGTTTCGGCTTCCGTAAGCTTTTCCTGCCTGGTCAGGACAATGCCGAGGTTATTATGGGCGCAGGCATAGTCGGGCTTGATCCTGGTGGCCGCAATATAGTGGATTGCGGCCTCTTCATATCTTCCCGCATCGGCCAGGGCAACGCCAAGATTATAATGGGCCAGATAATTATCGGCGGTCACTTCGAGGGCATGCTGAAACAGGGTAAAACTGCTCTTCCAGTAACCTGTCTGACGCCAGGTAAAGATCATCAAGACCACAAGAACACCAGCGGCTGATGAGGCCAGAAACACCCTGCGGTATCGCCAGGCGGATAAAAGGCCGGGAATGGTCCAGGCAGCCATGATGAACAGCCCGATGACCGGCACGTAAGTATAACGGTCAGCCATGCCCTGCCGCCCGACCTGCACCAGCCCGATAACCGGCACCAGGGTGCCGAGATACCACAGCCAGCCTACGATCAGACAGGGGTGGTTTCGGACTGTGCCGATGGCCAGAGCAGTCAGCCCCGCCAGCAGCAGGCCGGATGCAGCCACGTGCCACAGCGGCCAGGTCACCGGGTGCGGATAGAAGACAGCCAGATTGTGCGGCCAGAATACCCTGGCCAGGTAGGAGCCGTAAGATACGACGGCATTGATCAGCCGGGCCGTGAAGGGAATGGCTTCCAGGGAGGCTACCGCCCCTGCCTGATGCTGCGCGGACAGGGTCAGTAAACTCCAGAATGCCGAAAAGGCCAGGAGAGGGACTTTTTCCAGAAGCAGGCGGATTAAACTTCGAGGCATTCCTGTCGTCTGGAATCGGTGCAGCGGCCAGTAATCGAGCAAAAGCAAGACAAACGGCAGGCTCACCAGCATCGGCTTGGCCAAAAGACCGAGGCAAAACAGGAGGAAAACCGAAAGATACCTGCCGAGCGCAGGCCTGCGGACGTAGCGGACCCAGGCCCCCAGGGTCAGCATCCAGAAGAACGTGCTCAGAACGTCCTTGCGCTCAGCAATCCAGGCCACCGATTCCACATGCAGAGGATGCAGGGCAAACAGCGCAGCTACCAGGGCACTTGGCCAGAGCGAGCCGGTTGCAAGATTGAGGACCCAGAACAGCAGCAGGGTATTGAGCAGGTGAAGAAGCAGGCTGGTCAGATGATGGCCGCCCGGATTCAATCCGTAGAGCTGGCAATCCATCATGTGTGACAGCCAGGCCAGGGGATTGCAATTGCCTCCATGCCGGGTGGTAAAAGCCCATTTGATTCCCTGGAAGGTCAGACCGGCCCGGACATGATGATTTGCAGTTACAAACTGATCGTCGTCGAAGTTGACAAACCCGCAGCCAAGCACCTGCGCAAAAGCGAGGTAGGTAGCCAGAACGAGAAGCAGGCTGATGAGAAGATGCCAGATACGGTGGTTCATGGATGAGTTTTCCGGGGACGAGGTTAGAGAGCAATCATCATTAAGCTATAGACAAAGCTTCGCCCCGTCAGTTACATGGCGCGGGAATTCCGCGGCCGGCTAAATAATCCTTCCCCTCACCTTATCAGACCAATTCCGATCCGGGAGTAAACATCTTGACAGCACGGGTTAGATCCTGCGGGGTATCGACATCAACCCAACGGCGCTGACCGATCAGCACAGGATTGAACCTTACCGCACCCTCGGCCATGAGATCCCGGATCAGGACCTCGTAACGATCGTCAGTCTTGCCAAGGTTAAAATGCAGATTGAGACGGGGCATAAGATGTTTGCGTAAAAAGTCGAAAGATAATTTGTAGGCATTGACGGTTTTATAAACCTTTGCCGGATCAGCGGCCGGATATTTCTCCTGCTCCCCATCCAAAATCATCCGATCCACCAGACCGCTGCTATCGAGAGAAACCAGCGGACCGTTCATGAATTCAGGGTTAAGCCGGTCAATAACCATGGCATTACGGTGCGGACAGGTGATCAGGTCGAGCAAAATCCCTTCCTCCAGAAACGTGTCACCTTCAAGCAGCAGGACATCCGAGTAGAAGAACCCCTGAGCATACCATAGTGAAGCAATGTTATCGGTATAGCCATACAGGGGATTCTCCAGAAAGGTGACCTGAATGCCCTGGTAGTTAATACCGATTCTCTGGCGAATAGCGCTGCCCAGATAGCCAACCACAATGACCACATACTCGATACCGGCATTGGAGAGATTTTGCAGAATGTGATCGAGAATAGTGGTCCTGGCAATGGGAATCAGACTCTTGGGTATGGTCTGGGTCAGGGGGAACAGGCGCTTCCCCTGGCCTGCCGCTAAAATGATAGCAGTATCAACAGCCATTTTTTCCCCTCTCATACTATTTTTATCGTCCCGCCCAAAGTTTTCACCAGTCCAAAACGAAGAAAAAGTGTGATCTCTCAAAGCCGGGCTGTCGTGCTCCGAACAACCTGCCAAAATTCAGCAGTCCAATTACCCATGAAAGGTCGCGGAGAAAAGAAGCCGAAGAGATAACTTTCCAGCAAAAAGGCGGTAACTATTGCCGATTTCAAAAAATTCAATGGGGGAAAAATGAAAAAGAATCACCTGCTTCTCTTCTGCCTTACCGGATTGAGTTTTTTCCTGTTTGTCACAGATTCTCCGGCTGTTATGAGGAAAGTCACCCTTTCGGACCTTATCAGCAGGGCCAGGCATATCTGCTACGGCCAGGTCGCAGACCTCACCAGCGAGTGGAATGAAAGCATGACCGCTATTTCCACAACTGTCAGACTTTCAGTTTTCGAGAATCTGAAAGGAAAAGCCCCTGCCTCCCTCAGCTTTACGGTAGCAGGGGGAGTGGTAGGAGAGATCGGCCAGAGGAATTCCAATAGCCCGCTCTTTTGGCCGAATGAACGGGTGATTGTGTTTATCGATTCCCAATCCCGGCTGGTGGAGGAATTTCAGGGCAAATTTCAGGTGTATGAAGGCCTGGTCAGGGAACGGGGCTTGCTGCTCAAGGCATTTTTTGATGAAATCAGAAATGTTCAATCCGCTCTGATGGAAGGAAACTTCTTTCCCCGGCCCGCCGAGCAGGCGGGGAATAATTCATCTTTCTGCGATTACTCGATTTCCGGCTACCGATGGTGTGAGGAAAACCCGATGGGAGAGAATTTTTATTTCAATACCAGGATCACCGAGAACCAAAGGTCTGCCTGCATGAGTGCAGCTTTAACCTGGAATAACAGCGGAGCCTGCTTTCAATTCTCCTATGGTGGAATCACGCAAGTCACCGGGACCAGTTATGATGGAACCAGTGTCATCTACTGGGGCAGCCAATTGTCTGAGCAAACCCTGGCCCAGACTACCTATTGGTATACAGCCTCCACTGGATGCCTGCTGGAAGTTGATTGCGGATTCAATGCCCAACTGGCCTGGAGCACGACGGGCGATGGATCAGCCTATGACATAGAAACCTGCATGCTGCATGAATTCGGGCATTACCTTTCCCTGAACCACAGCCAGAATCCTGAGGCTGTTATGTACCCCTATTATTCAGGCATCAAAAGGTCCCTGAGTGATGACGATAAGGCAGGAATTATTCGCCTGTATGGCACGTGCGGGGTGGGAGAGGAGCCTGCCTGGGATTCGACCTATCAGTTGTCGATCGGGTCCCCGGAAAGCCTTGCCCTTCTCAGAAACTACCGGGACCAGGTTCTGCGCCGCAATCCAAGCGGAAGCCTTGAGGTTCGGCGACTGTATTCCCAGTCATCGGAATTACTCCGGGTGCTGGCTTCAAACCCCAAGCTTATCCTCCAGGCGCACCACCTTATCGAGGAGAACCTGCCTGAAATTCAGAAGGCAGTCAATCATCAGGATGCCGTTTTACAGGACCAGGAGGGAATCTCTGCCTTTATGGACAGCCTGGCCTCTTCGGGGTCCCGCAGGACACGGGCCTGGCTCGGAGGGCTGAAACGGGACATGGTGAGGTGTCAGCGGACCGGGCGGAAATTTCATGGCTTCCGGATCGAGCGGTGATCGTCTCCCGTCTCCGGGTCGGATCAAGGCATCGTAAGGTATGAGCGGCCAAAGAGAGAAAAAACATAAAGCAAAAATTGGCTGAAAATTATTGAAAATGAACTCAAGTCGAAATATTCAAAGAATAAACCAAAGGCGGCCACACGATGAGCACTATTACACATGGAGTAGAATTATTCAATAAACCTACGGCAAGGAAAAAGCTCAAATTGCAATAAGAGATAGCGAGGAAATAGCTGATGTCAAAAATAAGGAATTGACAACAAAAGGAGACCTGCGGGAAGTGGAATTGAAACTGACCAAAGAGATTGAGCAGGTAAAAACCAGCACAATCAAACGGGTTGTGCCGGGCTTTCAGCGGCTCAGGCAGCGGCAATTATCGCCGCCGGTATCGCGTATAGATTGTTTCGCCCGCCAGGATCATTTCCTTCCGCTCATTACAATTCCATACCTGCCCTGACATAGACTGTCGTGTTCCGGTAATCATTGACCTCAAGGCTTGAATCGTTTCTGGAATATCGGAATCCGACTGCACACTGGAGAGGGGGAGATATCTTCCAGAGGATGCCGCTGCCTGCGGAATGGGTCTTGAGATGCTCATCTTCAGGTTCAAAATCGCTGGCTGTCCATCCGCCGGACAGCGTAAGATCGACTTTCTTGTGCAGGGGGACCGCCAGGGAGGCATCTATCCCCCATGACTCATCCGTCCAGTCCTTTTCCCGATAATTTTCTTTCTGGCTGAACATCGTCCAGCTAATCTGTGTCCGCCGCTGATAATTCCCCGCGAGGCTATGCCTCCTGAGCCTTACAGCACCGCTGTCAAGGCTGTTTTCATAGGAGTTAACAAAGCTGTAGGAAAGGGCCGGGACCTTCATCAAAGGAAGTGTTCCATCCAGATCGATGCTCCAAAAAGCCCCCGCATCCCTGGCACCGCTGGAATAGGTGAGCCAGTTATATCCACCAGTTCCGGTCAGCTTCAGTGAGCGGCCAAGCTGATTGGACAGGCCAAAACCTGCTTCCCGGCTGATATAGTCGTTGAGCGCACTACCTGAGGCAACCTCTTTACTCAGTCGATAGCCGACATTCCCCGAAAGCCGCCTTGAAAAAGCCTTGCTCAAAATCATTGCACCGCCATAGGACTCACGATCCGTAGCCTGGGAAGCACTATATGCGGTATTGGTGTACTCATATCCCAATTCCAGGTCGCTGGTCCTGCGCAGTCTCTTTTTAATATAGGGATGGACCCGGAATTCGTTTTTGGTAGTCCGCCGTACAAAAAGGTTATCATCTTCCCGTGTCTCTCCTTCCCGTGTTCTTCCTCCATCTGTTACTCCTGCTCCTGTTACTCCTTTCCTTGCTTCCTGGCGGCTGAAGTAATGCCCGCGCCCTATTTCATCCGAAAGGTCGAGAAAGACCAGGTCCCGGATCAGGGTTATTCCCCTGTCAAGGCCAGTGCTCACAGAAGCGCTGAATTCATGGCTCAATTCGTTTTTATCAGAATTTCGTGAAAAGAGTAACTGCTGCGGCTGATAGCTCAATTTTACATCCCCTAAAGTTCCTGATAAACTTGAGTCCACAGCCAATCTGATCCGGGTGATAAAGTCGGAAGTCATGATATTGGCATCCCGATAAATATTATCGTTATACTCCTCCTCAACCGAGAGGTTCAACGATGATGACAGGCCCCTGAGAGGACCGCCGATATGCAGGATCGATGTGGATTCTATCAGAGTATTATCTTGGGCCCGAAGGTCTCCTTTCGCTCCGGTATCTTCTTTTATCCTGGTGTTTTCTCTCCTTTCTTTCGTCTGGACATCGACTTCCACCTGTTCAGATGGTGGTGGTAAAGGTCTGGTGGATTGCCCGTGTTCCGTTGCTTCAGCGCCGGCAATCATGGAGAATACAGTCGTCAGGATTGCGGCTGCCGTGAGGATGAAGTGAAAAACCCCTGATCCTCTTTTTTTTAATGCCTTGCGAAGCCGCCAGATTTCCAGAAGGTAGATTGCCATCAGGGAAGTAAAAATAAAGATAATGATGACCAGCCCCAGCATGGTTCCCCGTCTCGAGAAGTGGGCATCCAGAAATCCGTGGAAAAAGAATATATCCGGCCAGCCCGGCTGATGGGCTTCCGCAGAATAGGCATAGGGCAGGTGAAGCACAGCACAGAAAAGGCGCAGCCAATCAGGGCCGAAGGCCCAGAATCCGCAAAACAGTATGGAAACAGGCATTACGACCAGATGCCGGAATGTTGTCCGGTAATGCCTTATCCGATAAACAGTAAGGTTAGCGAGGAAGGCAAAAGAAGCGCCTACGGCAAAATGGCCACTCGGCAGCATTATAACTCCCTTTCTACCAGGAAAAAATTTCGTGACGTTTTGTCTTGAAATTATTATTATCGGAATATTGTAAAAAAACAATGATAAATTTAAAGATTAACTCTCGGCAACCAGATCGCGTTTAAATATTGGCATGTAATTTGCTCATATTTATATATTATTAATCATTCGTATCTTGATTGCTTTTAATTGTGTAAGTCATTTTTACTTATTTTTATGGAGGCTAAAGGGATATGACTCAGATGGAGGCTGCCAAAAGGAGAATCATTACTCATGAGATGAATTCCGTAGCAAAACAGGAAGGAGTTTCACCGAAATTTATTCAACAGGGTATCGCATCAGGGAAAGTGATTTTACTTTATGATACCACGGGCCGGTTTAATCCGGTTGGTATTGGGCCTGGTTTAAGAATAAAAATAAACGCCAATATTGGAACATCCTGTGATTATTGTGACCCGGAGATGGAAATTCAGAAGGCCAAAGAGGCTGAAAAATGGGGGGCTGATACGCTGATGGATCTCAGCGCCTATGGGGACATAAGAAAGATACGGACGCAGATCATAAAATCTGTCAGGGTCCCTGTTGGAGTCGTGCCTGTGTATCAGGCTGCGTCGGAAGCCATCCATTGCGCCGGTACGCATTTATCCATGAAAGAGCATAATTTCTTTGAGGTTGTTATAGAGTCAATACGAGATGGATGTACCATGCTTACCGTTCATTGCAGTGTGAATAAAGGGATCCTCCATAAGCTTTCCAGGAGCAATCGAATCATTAAAATAACCTCCAAGGGGGGAGGTATCATTGCTTCCTGGATGAAGGCCAATGACGCCGAGAATCCTTTTTTTCGCAGATTCGATGATCTGCTGGATATCGCCAGACGACACGATACCATCTTAAGCTTTGGTGCTGCATTTCGATCGGGCTGCGTATCGGATGGGGCTGACAGTATTCATAAAGAAGAATTGGCCACTCTCGGGAAACTGGTGAAGCGGGCCAGAAAAGCAGGTGTTCAAATAAAGGTGGAAGGACCGGGACATCTTGCCGCCCATCAGATCGGACCATTTATCAGGAAAGCCAAAAAGCTGTGCAAGGGTGCCCCGCTTGGCGTTTTAGGTCCAATAGTTACCGATATTGCTCCGGGATATGATTATATAACCTTTGCCATTGGGGCTACGCTTGCCATTTTACATGGCGCGGATTACCTCTGTACAGTCTATCCAAGCGAACATCTGGGATTGCCCATTCTTGAGGACATTCCCCTGGGTATTATAGCTGCCCGGATCGCAGCTCATGCCGGAGATCTTGCTCACGGAAGTTCGAATATTGCCTGGGATAACCGCATGGCCAGAGCACGGGCATCTCTCGATTGGGCTTCTCAACTGAAAGAAGCCATTGATCCTTATCTTGCCAAGTCGATACGGGAGAGGATTCCGACGAAGGGGGCCGGATGTTCTGTTTGCGGGCATCTGTGTCCGCATAAACTTTTCGGGGAAGTTTAGCCGGTTTGCCTGGCTCTTTCGTAACTGTCGTTTCCGGCTTGAGTCACATCTGAAAATTGGCTATAATCTCTCGCATCTTTCCGTGAGCATATGCTGGCGCTTTTCGCGCCAGGGGTATCGGGGGGGCGGAGGAGATACCATAGCACGAGGTTCGGATGGCACGTTTTCGGGTTTTTGTCAGTAACCGGCTGGAGGTTCTGGTTGACTGCCTGGCTGAAGCCATCAGCGAGCCGCTTCCCTCTCCCCTGGACCAGGAACACATTGTCGTGCAGAGCAAGGGGATGGAGCGCTGGCTCTCCATGAGGCTTGCCCGGCGGTTTGGCATCTGGGGCAACTGCCGGTATCCGTTTCCCAATATCATTATCCATGACCTGATCCAGTCAGTCGTGCCTGATCTTCCGGACAGCACGCCCTTCGAACCCGGGATCCTGGCCTGGAGAATCGCCAAACACCTTCCCGCGTGCAGCCTGCGGCCCGGGTTTGAGAGCCTGCGCAATTACCTGGGCGGCGAGGAGGAAAACGGCAGCCCGAAGCAGGGGACCGGCAGTCTGAAGCAGCTCCAGTTGGCCGGGCGACTGGCCAATGTCTTTGACCAATACACGATGTTCCGGCCACAGTGGATACATGACTGGGAGGATGGAAAGGAAAGTCACTGGCAGGCCCGGCTCTGGCGGGAGTTGACGAACGAGGCATCGGGCACTCACGCGCAGTCCGGCCACAAGGCAGCTATCCTGCGAAAGTTTCAAAAAACGATCAGCGAGCTCAGTCCTGAAGAACCCCTGCCCGGCAAAGCTCCCAAGCGCCTCTCCATTTTCGGCATTCCCAGCCTGCCGCCCCTCCACATGGAGGTTTTTTCCGCCATGTCACGCCACATCGAGGTGAATCTGTTTCTTATGAATCCCTGCCAGGAATACTGGTTCGATCTTGCTTCGGAAAAGGATGTGGCCAGGGTGCACCGGAAAATCAGCAGGAAATTCAGCGAAAAGGCCATCCCCTCTGCCGGGGCGATTGACGAGGAGAGCCCCGATACGCTGGCGGCCAGTGAAGAGCTTCATTACGAAACCGGGCATCCGCTCCTTGCCTCCCTGGGAAAGCTGGGCGCGCATTTTTTCGACTCCCTCCTCGATCTTCCCTTTATCGAGGAGGAGCGGCGGTTTGAGGACCCCGGCGAGGGATCGCTCCTTTCCTGCCTTCAATCCGATATCCTCTTCCTGAATGACCGCGGGAGCGGGGGAGGGAAGAAGAAGATGATCGCTCCCGACGATGACTCCATCCAGGTTCATGTCTGCCACAGCCCCATGCGGGAGGTCGAGGTTCTGTACGATCTCCTGCTCGATCTCTTTGAGCGGAAGCCGGACCTTGAGCCACGGGATATCCTGGTCATGATGCCTGATATCGAAAGCTATGCGCCGTATATCGGTGCGGTGTTCGAAAGCTGCCAGGACCATCCGGGCAGGAAAATTCCCTACAGCGTTGCCGACCGAAGTGCCCGGCGGGAAGGGCAGCTCATCGAGGTATTTTTGAAAATCCTTGGCCTGTGCGGGAGCCGCTTCGGTCAGACCCAGGTCCTGGACATTCTGGAAGCGCCTCCGGTTCAACGGCGTTTTGGCCTGGAAGGGGAGGGGATTGCCAGCATCCATCGCTGGGTCAAGGACACCCGCATCCGATGGGGAAAGGATGCCAGGGGCAGAAGCCGCTTCGGGGTGCCGGATTTTCCGGAAAATACCTGGAAATCGGGGCTCGATCGGCTTCTTCTCGGCTATGCCCTGCCCGGCGGAGGAGAGCGGATGTTTGCTGAAATCCTCCCCTATGACGGCATCGAGGGAGATGATGCAGCTATTCTGGGACGGTTTCTCGAATTCACCAACCAGCTCTTCGACCAGGCGACTGAGCTGGAACAGCCCCGGCTTCTTGCCGGGTGGGTGCAGGTCTTCCAGGGCGTCATGGACCGGTTTTTCAGGCTCGATGAGGCCGATGAAGCCCAGCGGCAGGTGATCCAGAAGGTTTTCCAGGAGCTGAAAGAAGCCCAGGATATGGCTGATTTTCAGGACAGGATCGGCATCGAGACTATCCGCGCCTGGCTGGCCGACCGTCTGGACCATGAGGAGCTGGGAACAGGGTTTCTCACCGGCGGAGTCACTTTTTGCACCATGCTCCCCATGCGCAGCATTCCCCACCGGGCAGTGGCCCTTTTGGGCATGGGAGACGGCATCTTTCCCCGGACAGCACGGCCCCCGGGATTTGACCTCATGGCCAGGGCACCGCAGCGGGGTGATCCCTCGAAGCGGGACGAGGACCGCTACCTGTTTCTGGAGGCGCTGCTCAGCGCCAGAGAGCATTTTCTGATCAGCTATGTCGGCCAGAGCATCAGGGATAACAGCCAGATTCCTCCATCAGTGGTTGTCAGCGAACTGATGGAGGCCATCGAGCGGGGATTTGAGCACCCTCAGGGAAAAATCCTCGACCGGCTGATCATTACCCACCGCCTTCAGGCCTTCAGCCCGGCCTATTTCCAGCCCCAGGGTCCGCTTTTCAGCTACTGCGAGGAAAACTTCCAGGCCCTGTGCAGTCATGCCGGGAATGGCCAAAAGGCATGGTCAGTCCTGAATAGGCCTTTTATCAATGCCCCTCTTCCTGAGCTGCCTGAAGAGAAAAAAACACTCAGCCTCAGTCAACTGGCCCGGTTTCTGGCTAATCCGGCCCGGTTTTTCCTGATCAACCGGCTGGGAATCAGGCTCGATGAGGCCGCTGTTTCCCTGAATGAGCGGGAACCTTTTGAGGTTTCCGGCCTCGACAGGTATCTGGTCGAGCAGGAGATGGTACGAAAAAGGCTCCGGGGAGGAAACCTGGAGGAGCATTATCCCGTGGTCCGGGCACAGGGCATTCTGCCGCCCAGGGTCATGGGCATGATGGCCTACCAGGACCTGTGCACCGGGGTAGCGAAGTTTACCGACAAAGTCCGGCAGCATGTTCACGGGGATGAGATGGCCCCTGTGGATGTGGACATCGAGCTTGCAGGATTCCGGCTGACCGGCAGGATAGGCGGCATCTGGCCAGGAGGGCTGATCCGCTACCGGTGCGCCAAGATAAAGGCCAGAGACTGCCTGGAAGCCTGGATCGATCATCTGGTGCTCAATTACCTTGAGCATGACGGATACCCCAGGAACAGCCTGCTTATCGCCAGTGATGAGCAGTGGGTCTTCCCTCCCGTCCCGGACAGCGGAAAAATCCTGGAGGCTATCCTCAAGCTCTACTGGCAGGGAATGCAGCTCCCGCTTCCCTTTTTCCCCGTCACCTCCCTTGATTATGCCAAAAGGATCATGGACGGCCAGGCCCCCGGGGAAGCTCTGCAGAAGGCCAGGCTTGTATGGGAGGGACATGACTTTAGTCCGGGCGAGAAAGAAGAGCCCTATCTTCGTTTGTGCTTCGGCAAAGCCGCCGATCCCCTGGACGGGGAGTTTGCAGTTGTGGCCCAGGATGTCTATGGGCCGCTGCTTGGCTGTGTTAAAGACAGTGGTCAGTGGTCAGTAGGCAGTAAAGACAGTGGTCAGTAGGCAGCCGTAGTGTTCCTGCTCCCTCGCCCCTTTGGGGAGAGGGCCGGGGTGAGGGTCTTGTTGGTTAGTAGCATAAGGTATGACATTAGCCTGAATGGCACTTACAGAAGCCAAGTTGGAGCTCATCCACCGCGGCGGCACCCACAGTGTGGGGCTGCCGCAGAAGGCAGTAGCATTATCTTTGAGGGTGTAAGAGCATCATTGCCCCCAGAGGGAGATTAAATAGGGATAGACGAAATGAATTGCTTTGACCTGCTCGACAGTCCGCTTGAGGGCCGCACCCTGATCGAGGCCAGTGCCGGTACCGGCAAGACCTACACCATTGCCGGGCTGTATCTTCGCCTGCTTCTGGAAAAACGCCTGTCCGTGGACCAGATTCTGGTCGTGACCTTCACCGTGGCTGCAACCGAGGAGCTGCGCAGCCGGATCCGCCGGAGGATCCACGAGGCATTGTCAGCCTTTGCTACTGGAAGCAGTGATGATGATTTCCTTGCCGGTCTGGTCAACAAGGTGGAGAACCGTCGTGAGGCCCGGCTGCTCCTCACCAATGCGCTGCGCTGCTTTGATGAGGCTGCGGTTTTTACCATCCACGGATTCTGCCAGAGGGTTTTGCAGGAGCGGGCCTTCGAGTGCAGCTCATTGTTCGATACCGAGCTGGTCACGGATCAGAGCGCTCTGGTGCAGGAGGTGGTGGATGATTTCTGGCGCATCCACGTCTATAACGCTTCCCCGCTGTTTATCAGCTTTGCCAGGGAAAGAAAGAAGGGGGAATGGAGTCCCGATGCCCTGGCTGCATTCGCAAGATCCCATGCCGCAAAGCCCAACCTGCGGATTATTCCTGACCTCGACCTCGATCTGAGTGAAACCAGAAGTCTGGAGGATGCCGCAGGCACAGCCTTTGATCGGTTCCGCATGGCCTGGCCCCAGCATCGGGACCAGGTGGAAGAGCTGCTTTCAACCAGCCGGGAATTGAACCGGAAACAATACCCGCCGGACAGTATCAGAGAATGGGTCGAGGGAATAGACAATTACCTGGCAGCAGGCAATCTGCTTCCCTGGTATGAAAAGCTCGAAAAGTTCGGGATATCGTCCCTGGAGAATGCAGCCAAAAAGGGATGCCAGGCCCCCCGGCACCCGGTTTTCATTCTGGCTGACGAGTTGTGCCGGAAGCTCAGGGAGCTTGAGGCTGCCTGTGAGCGGCAACTGGTGATCCTCAAAAAGCAGCTTCTGGCCTTTGTTTGCGAGGAGCTTCCCAAAAGAAAGCAGGAGCTGAATATCCGCTCCTTTGATGATCTTCTCCTTTCCCTTCAGGACGCCCTGCAGGGGGGAGAAGGGTGTGATCTGGCCAGGGTGATTCGGGAAAAGTATCAGGCTGCTCTGATCGATGAATTTCAGGATACTGACCCGGTCCAGTATGCCATTTTCAAAACGATCTATCCGGATGGGAAAAATACCCTGTTCCTGATCGGTGACCCGAAGCAGGCCATCTACAGCTTTCGCGGTGCAGATATTTTTGCCTACCTTGAGGCGGCCAAAGACGTGGAGGCACGGTATACCCTTGGCACCAACTGGCGATCCTCGCCCGGTCTGATCAAAGCGGTCAACACCCTGTTCTCGAACCGGGATAATCCCTTCATCTTCGAGGATATCCCCTTCCATCCGGTCAGTCCTCCTCCGGTCTGGAAGAACGAAATGTCATTGATGCCAGAATCCCGGCCCGATTATCCATGCAGAGGCCATCTGGCCAGTGAGCCGCTTCAGCTCTGGTTTCTGGGCCGTGGGAACCAGGGCAGGGCGATCAACCGGGGAGATGCGGAGAGGGAATTGCCCGAAGTTGTTGCCAGTGAGATCGGGCGGCTTCTGGAGGCCGGACAAAAGGGTGAAGCCCTGATTGAAGGCCAGCCGGTGGCCCCCGGCGATATCGCTGTTCTGACCAGGACGAACCGCCAGGCCAGGAGTGTGCAGGAAGCCCTTCAGAGGCGAAAGATTCCCAGCGTGCTCTATAGCTCGGAGAGCCTTTTTGCCTCCCGTGAGGCAGCGGAGCTTCTCGGTGTCCTGAATGCCGTGGCTGAGCCGGGCCATGAGGAGAAAATCAGGGCTGCCCTGGTCACCGATATGATGGGTGTCTCCGGCAGCGAACTGGCCACTATGCTCGATGACAGTACGGCCTGGGGAATGTGGCTGGACAAATTCAGAGCTTATCACGAGCTTTGGGCGCGGCGCAGGCAGGGATTCATGATCATGGCCAGTACCCTCACGGCCAGAGAAAAGATCAAAAGCCGCCTTCTGGCTTATCCGGACGGCGAGCGGCGGGTAACGAACTTTTTGCATTGTCTGGAGGTTCTCCACCAGGCAGCCCTGGAGAACAGCTTCGGGATCGAGGGACTGTTGAAGTGGTTTGCCCGCCAGCTCAACGATCAGCCGGAAAAGGAAGAATATCAGATCCGCCTGGAAACGGATGAAAAGGCAGTCAAACTGGTTACGATTCACAAGAGCAAGGGGCTGGAATATCCGATCGTTTTCTGCCCGTACACCTGGAGCGGATTGCGGGAGGAAGAGGATGCGGCCTTTTTCCATGATCCGGAAAACGGCTGGCAGCCAACGCTCGCTCTTGGCTCCCAAAATTGTGAGCAGGGCAGGTCACTGGCCGGGCAGGAAATGCTGGCCGAGAACCTGCGCCTGCTCTATGTTGCCCTGACCAGGGCCAAGTACCGATGCTACCTCGTCTGGGGAGCGATCCGGGGTGCCGAAACTTCGGCTCCGGCATACCTGTTCCACCCCTGCGGGAATGATGGGGGGGCTGGCAAGCCGGTCGAGGCCGCAGCAGCCCGGATGTCCTCGCTTGACTGGGGCAGGCTGGATGACCGCAGGATGCTCGATGACCTCGACGCTCTGGCCCAAAAAGCGGGATCGGCCATCAGGGTTTGTGCTGTGCCGGATGCTTCCACGAAAAGTTTCGAAGCGGTTGATGTCCAGGAGGCAGCACTCTCCTGCCGCACCTTTTCAGGTACTATTTCGGATGACTGGCGCATAGCCAGCTTTTCCTCACTGGTAGCCGGCAAGGAGGAATGGTGGGAGAGTCCGGGCCTGGATGAGAATCATCCCCCTGAGGAGATTCAGGAGAGAGAGGTAGAGGAGATGGAACCGCTCGCCATACCTCACGGGACAGGTCAAGGCCCTTCCTCTGCCGGTGATTTTCCCACCGGGTCCAAAGCCGGAACCTGTCTGCATGATATCCTGGAACACCTGGATTTTGCCGAAAGGACCCCTGATGCTACCGAAAAGCTGGTCGGGGAGCGGCTGTCTGCCCACGGCTTTGACCTGACACTTGTCCGTCCGCTCTGTTCACTGCTTGAGCGGGTGCTGGCCACACCGCTCGTCGATGGCCGGAGAGATTTTACCCTTTCCTCCCTGCCCCGGTCCGACCGGGTGGAAGAGATGGAATTCTACTTCCCTCTGGAGCGTATCACTGCCCAGGGACTGAGTGAGATTTTTGCCTCGCATGGCGGTCCCGAACCCCCGGGAGAATTTCCCGGACTGATCGGGAAGGTCGGATTTACTCCGACTCGCGGGTTGCTGAAAGGGTACATCGATCTGGTGTTTCGCTTTGACGGCCGGTATTACCTTGCTGATTACAAATCCAACTATCTCGGCCCCCGGCTGGAGGATTATGCAGCCCCGGCCCTGGCCGAGGTCATGAAGCGGGAGTATTATATCCTTCAATACCATCTCTATGCTCTGGCACTTCATAAGTACCTGGCCCGAAGGATGCCGGACTATGATTACCAGACCCACTTTGGCGGCGTCTTCTATCTTTTCCTGCGGGGGATGAGCCCGGCTCACGGTCCCCGCTTCGGCATTTATCAGGACCGTCCGTCTGAGGCGCTGATCAATGGCCTTGACCACTATCTGTGCGGCCAGGGGGAACTGCCTGGTCAATCCGACTGAATCATTCCCCCTCTCAAGGGGCAATGCCATGAGCTTATAAAAACAACGCTACATCTTATCCAAATCAATCCCCAGTTGCCTGAATGCCTCTTCTATTTTATCCTCATAGTCCTGGTCGGAAATTGCCCCTTCCTGAGCGGTGAGTTCCATTGATTGTGATAATCTAAAATTCCCCCATTTTAGGGGTTTGTGACAACGCAAAATTCCCCCACCCCTGACTGAAGTTTCCGGTATTATATGGGCAGAAAAAAACTAAAGACCATGATACCGGAGGCAG